>JAVHWE010000420.1:0-4927 GCA_032160285.1 Micromonosporaceae bacterium
TGGAACGCAAGGTCGACTTCGGTGACGGCAGTGGTGGGCTGGTCTCGTTGAACCGTCCGCTGCTGCGGTACCCGGAAAATCCGGTCCTCACCGCGCGGGCCGTCAATGAGGTGTGGGCGCAACCGCAGCGGCAGGTCGTGACGGTACACAACGCGGGCGTGGCGGTCGTCGGTGACCGCACGGTGATGCTGTTCCGATCGCACCTGCGCTCCGGCGTCAGCGTCATCGGGGTGGCGCGTAGTGACAACGGGGTGTCCCACTGGCGGGTCGAGCCGCAACCGCTGCTCGTGCCGGCACATCCGGACGACGACATCGCCCCCGGAGCCGACCGTGAGGAGATCGTCCGGGTCGAGTCCGGTGGGGTCGAGGACCCGCGGATCAACGTGGTCGACGATGAATACGTGATCACCTACAGCGCGTACGACGCCGAACGGCCCGGGCGGGTCCGGGTCTCGATGGCCACCACGACCACCTTCGCCACGGTCACCCGGTACGGCCCCGTGCTGCGCCGCGACATGCGCAATGTGGTGATCTTCCCCGCCCGGATCGGCGGACACTACGTCGGCCTGTTCCGCCCCAACGACACGTTGCCCGGGGACACCGGCGGCACGTACACGCAGATCAGGATCGGGTACGCGGACTCGGTCGCGGGGCCGTGGCAGGTCGACGACGAGCCGATCATGCGTACCGGTCACGGCCCGAGCGCCTTCTCCGACAAGATCGGACCGGGCGCCCCGCCGGTGTGGACCCCGCACGGCTGGCTGGACGTGTTCCACGGGGTACGGACCACCATGGACGGCAACCCGTACGTGCTCGGTGTCGCGCTGCACGATGTGGACGACCCCCGGCAGGTCAGCATGTCGAGCATCCCGATCCTGTTCCCGTCGGGGGCCGACTGCCGGGTGGGTGACACCGACTACGTGCACGTGCCGCACGTGGTGTTCTGCTGCGGACTGGTCCGCCACCCGGACGGAACCCTGCTCATCTACTACGCCGGCAACGACACCGTCATGAACGTGGCCGCCTCCCACGAGGACGTCCTGGCCGAGTTGTGCCGGTCCTACGGCCAGGACCCGCTCACCGGCCGGCTGTTGTACCAGGTCTGACCGGTCGCCGCCGGCGCCGGCCCCACCACCCGGTTCAGGTGGCTCACCGATCGTAAAGTCGGGCCCGGACCGCGCCGGCCGGGCGCAGGGTGATGTAGACCTGCAGGGGCACCCGGCGGTCCAGCGACTCGACCCGGTATCGCCCCAGCAGCGCCCGCAGCAGCACGGTCGCCTCCAGCATCGCGAAGTGCTCGCCGATACAGCTGCGCGGGCCGCCGCCGAACGGGAGGTAGGCGTAGCGCGGCCGGTCATGCTCGCCGACGAACCGGTCGGGGTCGAACCGCTCCGGCTCGGGCCAGAACCCGGGGTGCCGGTGCGTCACGTACGGCGACACCATCAGCGTGGTTCCGGCCGGGATCGGCCGACCCGCGACCTCCGTGTCGTCGGCGGCGTACCGTTCGGTGCCGTACGCCGGCGGGTACAGGCGCATGCCCTCCATCAGGGCCGCTCGCGCCGGCGTCTCGTCGCCGGCCACCCGGTCCTGGATCTCGGGGTGCAGGCCGAGCTGGTGCAGCGTGAACGTCAGCGCGCCGGCGGTGGTCTCGTGCCCGGCGAGCAGGAACACCAGGACCTGGTCGCGGATTTCGGCCGCGGACAGTGGCCGGCCGGTCTCGGGGTCCCGGGCGGCGTGCAGCAGGCTGAGCATGTCCTCGCCGTCCCCGGTCGAACCCGCCGCGCGACCGGCGGTCCGGCGGGCGATGATCCGGTCCACAATGGCGTACTGCTCGTCGCGGACCCGGGTGAACCGCCGGTTGCGTGGGCTCGGGAGGCCGAGTGGCAGCCGGCCGAGCTGCATGGCGCGGGTGAAGCTGATCTCGCCGAGCTGCGGCACCAGCCGTTGCAGCTGTACCAAGACGTCATCGACCTCGTCGCCGAACAGCGCCCGGCCGACGACCCGCAGCGTGTACCGCTGCATCAGGTGGTGCAGGTCGGTCACGCCGTCCGCCGACACGCCCGGCTCGGCCACGATCCGGGCCGCCTCGGTGGACATCAGCTGCTCGTACCCGGCGACCCGGCGCGGGGTGAACAGCGGCTGGAGAGTACGGCGCTGGCGGAGCCACACGTCGCCGTCGCTGGTTAGCAGGCCGTCACCGAGCATCTCGCGCAGCACGGTGAACCAGACCGACCGGCGGGTGAACTCCCGCCCGTTCGTCAACACGTGGCGCACCGCGTCGGGGTGGTGCACCGCGACGCCGTCGCCGTGCATCCAGCCCGGCCCCCACCGCGGGCCGAAATGGTACGAGACGAGGTCGCCGTAGGTGTGGAAGTTCTCCAGGAGCGTACCGAGTATGTCTCGGCGCAGCGGCTGAGCCATGCCCAGCAGCGCGCCACCGGTCGGGCCGGGGATCGGCACCGGGCTTCCCGTTGAACGGATCGACGTCGTCACGCGCTCACCCCTCATCCCACCGGTCAGCCTGCCATGGGCCGTCCGGATCCGACCAGGACCCGGTCACCAAGCCGACGGGCCGTAGTCCTTCAGGACGCAGCCGTACAGGTCCTCGCCGAGCTCACCGCGCACGATCGGGTCGTACACCCGGGCCGCGCCGTCGACCAGGTCGAGCGGGGCGTGGAATCCCTCCTCGGCCAGCCGCATCTTCGTCGGGTGCGGCCGTTCGTCGGTGATCCACCCGGTGTCCACGCTGGTCATCAGGATGCCGTCGGCCAGCATGTCCGCGGCGCTGGTCCGGGTGAGCATGTTCAGCGCGGCCTTCGCCATGTTGGTGTGCGGGTGGCCGGGCCCCTTGTACCCGCGGCCGAACTGCCCCTCCATCGCGGACACGTTCACCACGTACCGCCGCCGCGCCGCCGCCGCGACGAGCGCCGGACGCAGCCGGCTGACCAGGACGAATGGCGCGGTCACGTTGCACAGCTGGACCTCGAGCAGCTCGATCGGGTCGACCTCGTGCACCCGCCGGCTCCAGCTGTTGTCGGCGGCCAGGTCGGGTACCAGACCACCGGCGTCGATCGCGACGCCGGTGGCGATCCGGTCGGGGGTGGCCGAGCCGGCGGTGAGCGCGAGCGCGGTCAACGCGTGCGGGGTGATCTCCGTACTCGCGGGTGCCGCGATGGCGGCGAGCCCCGCGCCGGCCGGCCGGTCCTGGCCGAAGGTGATCAGCTCGGGGAGCGGTCCCGCCGGCAGCGGCGCCGACTCCGCCGCGGTGAGGTGCGCGTACGAACCCGGCGACCGGCGAACCGTCTGCGCGGCGTTGTTGATCAGAATGTCCAGCGGCCCGCGGGCGCTCACGGTGTCGGCCAGCGCGATGACCTGGGCCGGGTCGCGGAGGTCGATACCGATGACGGTCAGCCGATCCAGCCAGTCGGCGCTGTCGGGCATCGCGGCGAACCGGCGTACCGCGTCGTTGGGGAACCTGGTGGTGATGATGGTCTGCGCGCCGTCGCGGAGCAGCCGCAGCGCGATGTACATGCCGATCTTGGCCCGGCCGCCGGTGAGCAGCGCCCGCCGGCCGGTCAGGTCGGTACGCGCGTCCCGGCGTTCGGCGTTGAGCTTCGCGCAGGGCGGGCAGAGCTGGTGGTAGAACGCGTCCACCTCGGTGTAGCGCTCCTTGCAGATGTAGCAGGCGCGGGCCCGGCGCAGCGTGCCTGCGGTCGGGCCGGCGGTCGGCGTGGACAGCGACAGGCCACGGGTCTCGTCGTCGATCCGGCCCGGCGCGCCGGTCGCGGTGGCCGCCGTGACGGCCGCGTCGGACGCCGCGATCACGGCCCGACGGTCCAGGCGGCGGCGCTGCTTGACACTCTTGAACAGGCCGGCCGTGGCCAGCCGGATCCGCAGCGCGTCGGGGTGGTCGACCGGCAGCCGGTCCAGCTCCTCGATCACGCTCAGACAGATACTCAGCCGCTCGGGGTCAACCCCGGCCGGACTGTTTTCGGGGAGCGTCATGTCGTCCGTCCTCGTTGATTGGGTCCGCCGCGAATGACCGGCGCCCATCGATCACGTCGCCTTGACCGCGCGCAGGCGGAACGTGGACGAGAGTAGCGCGGACGAGCGTACCGGAAGCGGACAGCGCCCTGTTGCCGCCGATCGGGAAGCCACGGGGGGCGGTTGGCGCCATCGATCGGGGCGCGGCGCGGTCATGGCCTTCGACCGAGGTCGAGCTCGTCCTGTCCGCCAGCCGGACGCTGCCGCGCGACCGCCTTCAAGACCTCCAGCTCGGCATCGTCATGCGCTGACCCGACATGCTCGATGTCGCGCGATCCGCGCCGAGAGTCACGATCTGCAACGCCCTCGCGCCCGACGCGGTCCTCACCGTGCGCACGTACGGAGACACCGGCCCACCCTCGACCAGCAATTAGTGCGCAGATCCGCTCACCACTAACGGAGAACCCGCTAGTTGTGCTGTCCAGGGAGGTTGGTCGAGGTTGTGTGACGAGACCGCCCAGAATCCATGATCGTGAGCCAAGTTAGGTCGAAGGTGCGCCCGTCCGGCCGGGTGCCGCGGACCCGCATCAGGGCCCCGACGCGACCGTTCCCGTCGGCCATCAACGTCTCTGCGACCGGCCGGAGCGTGCCGCCGGTCAGTGCCATGGACTCGGCGAGGAACGCGACGATCCCGTCGCTGCCGTGGTGTGTAGGTCGTCGTTGCCGTGGTTCCAGGTGGCGTCGGCGCGGAACAGATCGGCGAAGGCGGCGAGCTCGCGGTTCGCGATGGCCGCGAACCCGGCGCGTACGAGAGCGATGTCGCTGTCGGCGTCGGTGTCGAGCTGGGTGGTCTGGGTGGTCTCCTCCGGTTAGGTTCGATCTGGCGTTGACGTCACCGTAGGAAAATCAGCCCGACCGGCGGATCGATCGTTCATTCGATCCT
>JAVHWE010000439.1:0-10732 GCA_032160285.1 Micromonosporaceae bacterium
TGCCGTCCGCTCGTCCACCGGACGAACGGCCGGTCTGACCGGCAGGACCTACTCGGCCACTTCGGCATTCCGGTCACCGCCGACATCTACACCAGCATCCCGCCCGCGGCGCAACCGGCCAGCCAGCCGTCTAGCACTCACGCCCGACCGCCAGCCGCAGGTGTACGACATCTCCCCGGCACGGCGCTCCCCTGCACTCGAGTACACGGATCTGCCGAATTTAGGGCCGGCCCATCCTCATCGGCGGTCGGCGCCTGTGTGGTGCGGGAGTGTGTGCCCGGCCGGTTGCCGTCAGTCAGGTTGGCGTTTAGCCACGATGGGCAGCAATGCGCACGGGCCGGGTTCGGTTCGGGCGGCGGCTCCTCCCCGTCAGCCTGTTCGGCGATTCCGGCGGTTCGGGCGGTTTGGCGGCCGCGACGACGGTGCGCTACCGGCCCGTTTGGCCACGTACAGTGCCTGGTCAGCCAGCCGCCGGAGTTCCTCGGGCGTTGATGCGTCGGCCGGAAAGACAGCGGTGCCGACGGACACCGTAATCGATAGCGTCCTGCCGTCGACGGTGATGGGCGTTGTGGCGATGGCCAAGCGCAGTCGCTCGGCAAGGCGGCGTCAGCAATCGTCGCGTATCAGGGGATTTCAAGCAGGCGCCGGATCTCGCGTCCGGCGGCCCGGGCGGTAGGCTCGGCGTCCTCTCCGCCAACGCAGGCGGCGACGGCTCGGCCGAACACGTCGAAGACCTGGATCATCGCCCGGTCGCTCGGCATGACCATCCCGTGCCGACCGGCCTGCTGGAAGCTGCGCGTGTCGGCGTCGAGGTTCACCACCTTGGTGAGTTGGGCCGGCGGGCGCGGCTCCGCGCGGTACATCGCCGCGGCCACGTCGGCCCGGCACAGCACCTCGGTCAGGGCGAGCCGGGCTAGCTCGGTGTTCTTCCCGCCCTTGGCCAGGAACGCCGCCGGCACCCCGACCAGCGGTACGGCGGGCGGCCCGTCGGCGAAGCCGGGGATCGGCGAGATGGCGTACGGGGCACCCGCCCGGCGCAGCGGCGGCAGCGCCCACGGGCCGGAGAGCAGGAACGGCGACCGGCCGCTGATGAACAGGGAAAGCGCGCTGTCGTGGTCGGTCGAGCGCTGCAACACGCGCCGGTGCCGCTCACCGAACTCGGCGAACCGGGTGAACGCGGCGATGCCCGCCGGCCCGTCGACGTCGACCTCGAAGCCACCGTCGCGCTCGCGCATGAGGTAGCCGCCGGCCGCCGCGTAGAGCGGGTACGCGTGGTACGCGTCGCCGACGAGCCCGCACGGCAGCGCCAGTACGTGCGTGGTCCGGCCCTCGCCGATGAGCCGCTCGCCGTCCGCGACGAGCTGCTCCAGCGTCGCCGGGGCGTCGGGCACCAGCTCGGGGTTGCGGAACAGGGCCAGGTTCTCCACCGCATACGGCATGCCCCACAGCACGTCGTGCCGGGTCAAGGCGGCGATGGCGCGCGGGTGGAAGTCGGCGCGCCGCTCCGGCGACAGCTCCAGCGGCTCGATCGCGTCGTGGCCGAGCAGGTTGCCCAGCCAGTCGTGCACGCCGATGACGATGTCCGGGCAGTCGCCGGACCGCACCGCGGCGAGGAACTCCGGCTGCAGATCAAAGAAGTCCATCGGGCGCATGGTCAGCCGAACGCCGTACCGCGCGGCGAACTCGCTCAGCGGCTGGCTGAGCACCTCGGTCCGGTTGCCATCGGCGAGCACCGTCAGCGCCCCGTCGCACTCGTGCAGCGCACCGTGCTGGTCGCGGATCCAGCGCCGCCCGTAGGAGTCGGTGTACGCCAGGGCCACCCGGTAGTCGAAGATCCACCCGTCGCGCTGCCGCTTGGTCATCTCGGTCAGCGCGGTGCCCTTCATCGCGTGAAATACCGGCTGCCCGGCCGGCGGGATCGCGGGCAGGTCGAAGCTCTCCGCCAACTCGGCGCTGGTGCGGTTCACGATCGTCACGGTCGCCCGGAAGACCGGCAGCTCCGAGGCGTTGCGGACGAAGGCGCCCCACCGGGCGTTCCCGTTGCGCACGGCCGGCATCTTGCCGTCGTAGCCCCACCAGCCGGAGACCAGCGCGCCCTGAGCCCGGCGGGCGAGGCGGTCGCGGTCGCGTTGCTCCTCGCGGGCCGCCTCGTCGCGGGCGGACTCCAGCCGGTAAATGCGCCCGGCCTGCCGCGCCGCGATCGCCGCGCCGATGACCGCGAACAGCGACGCCACTGCCGACACCCAAGTGGGCAGGTCACCGGGGTTCACCGCGCCCATGGGATGCATGGTAGCGAGCCTCCGCCAGCGCCGCCGCACCCGTGCCACCTCGGGCGACAGCGCGCCGGCGGCCGCGGTGATCCCGCCAATGGACGGATCGCTGATCCACCGCAGCGGCGACATCGCGCTGTCGGTCCACAGGACGCCCCGCGGTCATGAGTCGGCGCTCCGAGATTTACACGAGCTGAGCCTTCCACCGGCTGGAAGAATTGGCCGAGGTGGGCATTACAGCTCCTGCGAAGCGGGACTCGACGAGCAACCGGGATTTCAGGTGAGATTCCTGACCGAGATTTTTCCCTTCTTCGGGGTTCTTGTTGGCGGGCCGGCGACGACCATCGCCGACCACCCGGGCCACGGGCGGCGACCGGCCGCGTAGACACGCCCAGCCGGCGGCCGAACCCGATCGTCCAACGGCGTTTACGGGGAGTTTTCGGGGACTAATTCAAAACAACATAGACATACATGAGGCCCCGATCAGCGTTCCCGCTGGTCAGGGCCTCATCGGTGAGCCGCCTGACGGAATCGAACCGTCGACCTACGCATTACGAGTGCGTCGCTCTGCCGTCTGAGCTAAGGCGGCGCGATTGTGATCGCGAGTAGAAAGTGTACGCGACCGGACAGGCCGCCCTGCGGGCGGATTCCGACCGGAGGGCTGCCCGGGTGGGATCGACGCGGTAACGTCCCGCGCGTGAACCCCGACGAGACGCCCCGGGCGCCCGGCGAGTTGACCGCGACCCCCGGCGACCCCGCCCCGATCGACCCTGGGCTGCGGCCCCCGCCGCCGGTCACGGACGATACGCCGCGACCGACGTCGATGCATCCCGAGCAGCTCGGCTTCACCCCGCGCGCCGGTGTGCCGTGGCTGAGCCCGGGGCTGCTGGCCGGCACGGCGGTACGGGTCGTACTGGCCGGGCTGTTCGGCGCCTACCTCGACAAACGGGAACTGCAGAACTCGCTGCACTCGGAAATCTTCGACGAGCGCGGTGACGAGGAGAGCCGCGGGGTGTGGTTGGACTACGTGGCCGACCTCGGCGACGGATTCAACGCGACGTACTCCATCGCGTACCTGCTGGCCCAGCCCCGGCTCGCGGTCGACGGGCACGACCTGCCCAGGGGCCGGATGCTGGTGATGGGTGGCGACCAGGTCTATCCGACGGCGAGCGGGCAGCAGTACGACGACCGGACCAAGGGACCGTACGAGGCCGCGCTACCCAGCCCGCCCCAGCCACAACCCACGATGTACGCGCTGCCGGGAAACCACGACTGGTACGACGGGCTGACCGCCTTCCTGCGGGTGTTCGCCCGCGCCGACGGGAAGGTCGGTGGCTGGCAGACCCGCCAGGCCCGGTCCTACTTCGCGGTCCGACTGCCGCACCGGTGGTGGCTGCTCGCGATCGACGCGCAGCTGGACGCCTACATCGACGATCCGCAACTTCGGTACTTCCACGAGGTCGCCGCGGAGCTGCGCCCCGGCGACCGGGTGATCCTGTGCCTGCCGAACCCGACCTGGGTCGAGGCCGAACACGACCGCCACGCCTACGACACGGTCGACTACTTCCTCCGCAACATCATCGGCCCTACCGGCGCCGACGTCCGGTTGATGCTCTCCGGCGACCTGCACCACTATGCCCGGTACACGGGTGCCGACCGAGAGCTGATCACGGCCGGCGGCGGCGGCGCGTACCTGTACCCGACGCACCGACTGCCACCCGAGGTGGAGGTACCGCCCGCGGCGACCCTGGTCCGCAAGAGCACCCCGAGCCAGCGGTACCGGCTGGCCGCCACGTTTCCGACCAGGCGGCGATCACGCTGGCTCGCGGCGGGTGTTTTCGGCCGGCTGCCACTGCGCAACCCGGGTTTCGTCGCCCTGCTCGGCATCGTCCACCTCCTGCTGATGCTCGCCTTCGCGGGCGCCGCGCAGCGGCTGTCCGGCGTCGAGCAGCGCCTGTTCAGCATCCCGGTGATCGTCATGTCGGTCGTGGTGCTCGGTGGCTTCCTCGGGTTGGCGATGCCGGCCAGCGCCGCCAACCGGCGAGTCAAACACTGGGTGTTCGGAGCGGCGCACGGCGCGGTCCACATGGGGCTCGCCAGTGTGGGCGCGACCCTGTGGCTGCGTTCACCGTTCCACGATCTCGCCTGGCCGTGGCCCCTGATCGTGGCCACCGTGCTGTACCTGCCGCTGAGCGGCGTGGTCGCCAGCCAGATCGTCGCGGCGTACCTGCTGGTCGCGAGCGTCTTCGACGTCAACGTCAACGAACTGTTCGCCGCGCAGGGCATCTTCGACGAAAAGTCGTTCCTGCGGCTGCACATCGACGACGACGGCGGACTGACGATCTATCCGCTCGCGGTCGCGCGGGTCGGCCGTCGGTGGCGGGCCAACCCGGTGGCACCCCCGGCCCGGCCGTGGCTCGAACCGGATCAGCCCCTCGCGGTCGCCCTCGCCGAGGACCCGATCACGCTGCGGTGACCCGCTCAGCCGTACTGCTTGTCGTGGGCCTGACGCGGCCCACACACCGACGCCCGACTGCACGAACAGCGCGACCCGTCAGCGTCCATCCGCACCACCACCGAGTCGGTGGGCACGCTGTGGGTGACGACCCGGCCGTCACCGTCCGGAGTGGACACACGGGTACCGACCGCCGGCGCGCTCGCCTGGAACTGCTGGTACAGCGGGTGTTCGTACTTGAGGCAGCACATCAGCCGGCCGCACGCGCCGGAGATGCGCAGCGGATTGAGCGGCAGGTCCTGGTCCTTGGCCATCCGGATGGTGACCGGTTCGAAGTCGGTCAGGAACGTGGCGCAGCACAGGTCCCGGCCGCACGAACCGATGCCGCCCTGCACCCGTGCCGAGTCGCGCGCCGACAGTTGCCGCAGCTCGACGCGGCAGCGCAGGGTGGCGCCGAGATCGCGGACCAACGACCGGAAGTCGACGCGGGTCGGCGCGGTGAAGTAGATCGTCGTGCGGGGGCCCTGCCCGCCCGGGTCGGGCACATGGTCGACGGCGACGACCTTCATCGGCAGCGTGTGCGCGCGGATCAGCTTCTTCGCAGCGGTCTTGGCCTCGGCCTTCCGCGTGCGGACCAGCTCGTCGCGCCGCATGTCCTCGGCGGCGGCCATCGCGACCAGCGTGGGGAAACCGTCGGTCTGCTCCGACACCCACTGGGCCGCCCACACGCACTCCGCGACCTCGGGGCCGTCATCGGTCGGGATCAGCACCCGGTCGCCTACCCGGGGCGTCAGGTCGCCGGGATCGAAATAGTACAGGCGGCCGTACCGGTTGAAGCTCACCGCGCACAGCATGCCCATGGTCGCCAGCCTAGCCACGAAACCAGCCAGCTCACAGTGCCAGCCGGGTTTCGCCGGCGGCGCCGACGCAGCCCTCACCCGCCCCGTCCGCGCCGCAGCGGTACGGCACCTCGGCCAGCCGGCCGGCCCACCGCTCGGCGAGCACCAGTCCGATCGCGTGCGCGTCCGCCGCGGCGGTGAGGACCCGGGCGCCGACCGTCGCCGCGGCGCCCACGCTCGCTGTTGTCCCGCCGGCACGACCGGTCCGCAGGCGGGTCGCCTCGATGGAGCCGAGCACCTCAGCCAGCGCGACGGCCATGTCGCGGCGCGACCGTTCAACCCAGGTGGCCACGTCGTCGAGGTAGTCGGCGGTACCGCGCAACCGCCCCACCAGACCCTGCTCGTCAGGATCACCGGTCGAGCCCAGGTGCGCGACGAGGTCGTCCCGGTACGCCGCGAACCGCTCCCCCGCCGAACCGGCCCACTCCGCCGGCGTCGCCAGCAGGTCACGCTGGTATGAGTACCCCGCAGCGGTTCGGCGGAGGTCGGTGGCGGCGGCGCGCAACGGCGCCGCGCGCAGTGCGAGGATCGCGTCGAGGGCGTCGGCGGGCAGCGCGCCGAGCCGACGCAGCAGGCCGGCGACCGGGTGACCCGCCGGCAGCCCGTGGGCCGACAGCGCGGCATCGACCCGGACCATCTGGTCGACGCCGTGCTCGGCGAGGCTGTCGAGCGCATCCGTCATCGGGCGTCCCCGCGACCGACGGCCCCATCCGCGGCACCGAACCAGCCGGTCGCCCCAGCCGCGACACCGGGCCCGTCGGCAGCCGGAGAACGGATCTTGCGGGCCGCCGCGTCGTCGGCGGCGGCGTAGCGTTCGGCCGCCCGGGCCACCGAGTCCGCCGTGTCCGACAGGCGGTCACCGTACGCCACGGCCTCCCGCGCCCGCGCGTCCAGCGCGGCGGCGCAGATCCGGTGCAGTGCGCCACCCAGATCACCCAGGCGACCCACGGCACCGCAACCGAACGCGTCCGGCCCGGGGTCGGCCGCGCGCAGCGCCGCCGACGCGGCCATCAGCTCCGCACCCACGGACTCCAGCCGGCCAACCGGATCTTCCAGCGACATGTCGCCCCCCTACGCCAACGGCCGGTATGCGCCGAACGTCTCGGCCTCGAGCTTCTGCCGCGCCCAGGCGGCGGCGTCGGCCGCTGCGGTCACGGCCTCGCGGACCGCTCGCGACAACGCCTCGCTGCGATGACCGTCCCCGCGGATCCGCACGTCGGTGACCGTGCCATCGGCGGTAACCACCACCTCGACCAGACCGTCCGGCGAGCGGACCGTCACCGTGACATCGCGGGCGGCCCGATCCAACTCGGCCTGCCGCTCATCGATTCGCCGATAACGCTCGATCGCCTCGGCAATCCACGCTTCGTCGATCTCCTGCCCCATCCGCAGCCTCCCCCGCAGCAACCTACGGCACCGCAAGCTGACGGGGGAACACCCAATCGCGGCCTGTGGATAACGGCGCGAACCGGCGGCCAGCCGCACGATCACCGCGACCGGACGGGCGGAATCCGGTCAGCCGCGCCAGAGGGCGAGCATCATGGCTTCGACGGCGATACGGGGTTTCACGTTGGCGTCTATCTCGGCGCGGCAGTTCAGGACCGCTTCCAACCGGCGCAGCGTGCTCTCCGGCGACCAGCGGCCCGCGGCGGTGGCGGCCAGGTCCGCCGTGTCGCGATGGATTGGTGGCACCCCGGCACCGAAGGTACGGGCCAGTACGTCGCGGTAGAAGCCGGCAAGATCGACCAGCGCGCGGTCGAGCGCGTCCCGCTGGGCCCGGGTGGCCCGTGACTTCTGCCGCCGCTCCAGATCCCGGATCTGGCCGGTGACACCCCGGGCCGCGGCGGCCGCCCCGCGACCGGTACCGCCGAAGCCCAACGCGGTCTCCAGGGCCGCCTTCTCGCCGGCGTCCAGGTCGGACACGACGGCGGCCGCCTCCGCCTCGGCGGCGTCGATCAACGCATTCGCGGCGTCAAAGCAGGCGCCGACACCGGTCAGCCGGCGCGGTACCGCCAACACGGCGTCCCGCCGGGCGCGGGCCTGCGGGTCACGCGCCAATCGGCGGGCGCGCCCCACATGCCCCTGCGCGGCGGCGGCGGCCCAGTCGGCGGTCTCGGCGTCGGTACCGTCGCGTTGTCGCAGCACCGCGGCGACCGCGTCGGCCGGCGGTTGCCGCAGCGGCACCACCCGACACCGGGACCGGATCGTCACCGAGATGTCGTCGGGGTGCGTGGACGGCGTACAGAGGAGGAACACGGTCCGCGGTGGCGGCTCCTCAATGGCCTTGAGCAGCGCGTTTCCCGCCGCCTCGGTGAGCCGGTCGGCGTCCTCGACCATCAGCACCTGCCAGCGGCCCTGGGTCGGCGAACTCGCCGCGCGCAGCACCAGCGCCCGCATTTCGCCGACCCCGATGGTCAACCCCTCGGGTACGACGAAGCGCACGTCGGCGTGGGTACCGCCGAGGGTGGTCCGGCACGCCTGGCAGGCGCCGCAGCCACCGGTCGGGCACTGCAGCGCGGCCGCGAACGCGCGGGCGGCCACCGAACGCCCCGACCCCGGCGGCCCGGTGAACAGCCACGCGTGTGTCATCGCGGCCGGGTCCATGGACGCACCCGCGGCCGGCACGCCGCCGCTCCGGGGGTCAACGATCGGCAGGTCGCCGCGCGCCTTCGCGACCTGGGCGGCGGCCGCGACGCTGGCCCGGGTCAGCGTGACCACGGCGTCGTCCTGGCCGATGAGCGCGACGAAGACCGGCGGGGCGGCGGTCACGGTAGGGCCCGTCACCTGGTCCGCCCGGTGCCGGCGCGATCGTCGTCGCCGCCGGTCGGACCGGCCTCGGCGGCCGGTGCGGCGGGCGGTGCGGCGGGCGGTGCGGCGGGCGGTGCGGCGAGCCCGTCGGTGGCGTCGACGAACTCGGCCAGTTCCGTGGTGACCGACCGGTCGGCGGCCGTGGGCGATGCGGTGTGCCGGCCGGCCGGCGGTGCGGGCGGCAGCAGCTCGCCGATCCGCTCGGCGACCGCGGCGGCGATCGACTCCGGCCGGCGGTTCGCGTCCAGGACCAGGTACCGGTTGGGATCGGCCGAGGCGAGATCGAGAAACGCGTACCGGACGCGCTCGTGGAACGCGTCCGACTCGGCCTCTAGGCGGTCGGCGTGGGCGCGGCCACCGATGCGGGCGAGGCCGATCTGCGGTTCGACGTCCAGCAGCACCACCAGGTCGGGCTTGAGACCGCCGGTGGCCCACGACGACAGCCAGGACACCTCGTCCACCGGCAGCGTGCGACCCGCGCCCTGGTAGGCCAGTGACGAGTCGACGTACCGGTCGGAGATGACGACCTGGCCGCGGGCCAGTGCCGGGCGGACCACCGCGGCGACGTGGTGCGCCCGGTCGGCGGCGTACAGCAGGGCCTCGGCCCGCGGGGTGAGTGGACCGTCCTCGGACGCGCCGTCGAGCAGCAGCGCCCGGATCCGCCCGCCGACGCGGGTGGCTCCCGGCTCCCGGGTGACGACGGGCCGGTGCCCCGCGCCCTCCAGCCGCTCGGCGAGGTACCGGACCTGGGTCGACTTACCGGCGCCCTCGCCACCCTCGAACACGATGAACAGTCCGCGCCGGGGCTTCGGCTCGGCCGGGCTGAGTGGCCGGCCGCGGAGCGAACCGATCAGGTCGGCGAGGATCGGTACGCCGGGCTTGTCGTCCATCTGGCGGAGCGCTGCCAGGCCGGCCAGGACGCCGAACGCCCCCGCCGCGGCCAGCAGCACCCGGGTGGTGGAGACCTGGATCGCCACGCCGGGCAGCGACAGCTCGCGCGAACCGCCCGCGCCGACCAGGAAGCCGGACAGCGAGATGGTCAGCATCAGGACCACCCGGGTACCGGTCTGCACCACCGCGAACGCCCGGCCGCGCACCTCGTCGTCGACCTCGCCGCCGAGCAGGGTGGTACCGGACAGGAACGCCATGCCGGCGCCGACGCCGACGAACAGCGTGCCGATGACCGCGACGACGAGATGCGGGGCCACCGCGAGAATCGACACCGAACCGGCCGCGAGGATGATCGACACCCCGAACCAGCGGCGCCGCGACAACCCGCCGACCAGGCGCGGTCCGGCGACTATACCGATACCGAGGCCGACGAAGAGCATGGCGAAGAGGAGGAAGAAGGTGGAGTTGCCGCCGCCGAGCGACTTCGCGTACGCCTGACCGCTGCCGACCACCACGCCGCCGCCGGCGAAGGCGCCGAAAATGCCGAGCACCAGGCCTCGGATGAGGGCGGTCTTGCCGACGAAGGCCCAGCCGTCGACGAACTCGCGGAACATCCCCGGCTTGCGCTCGCCCGATCCGGACCGGCGGCCGCTGATCTCCTTGATGCCGAACAGCACGGTCAGCGCGGTGGCCAGGAAGGTGACCGCGTTGAAGTACAGCGCGACATCCGCGGGTCGGACGTAGACGTGGCCCAGTTCGCGGTACGCGCTGGTCAGGCCGGTGGTCAGGCCGGCCAGCACGAGGCCGGCGACGACCGGGGTCACGCCGTACGTGGTGGCGAGCGTGAGCTGGTTGGCCGCTTCCAGCCGGGCCCGTGGGATCAGGTTCGGTACCGACGCCTCCTTCGCCGGTACCCAGAGCATGGCGACCGACTCGATGCCGAAGGTGGCGATCGCGGCCCAGCCGACGATGAGCCGGGCGTCGTGGGTGACCAGGCCGGCGGCCGGGATCGACGCGAACAGCACGAACCGGATCAGGTCGCAGACGACCATCGTGTACCGCCGGTCGAACCGGTCGGCGAGCACCCCGGCGAGCGGGCCGAGGACCAGCGCCGGCAGCAGCCGGACCGCGATGACGGTACCGAAGGCGGCGCCCTTGGCCGCCGAGCCGGTGACGTGGTCGGCCGCGAAAGTGCTGGTGGCGAGCAGGCCCAGCCAGTCGCCGAGCGACGACAGGCCGAGCACCGCCCACAGCCGCCGGAACGGGCGGATCCGCAGGATCGCCTTCAGCTCGGCGATGCCGGACAGGTCCACCTGGTTGGTCGCGGACGCCTTCGACCGGCCGGCCGCGCCGGGTTGGGCGGCCTGCCCGGCCGCTGCGGCTTGGGCGGCCTGCCCGGCCGCTGCGGC
>JAVHWE010000581.1:0-3987 GCA_032160285.1 Micromonosporaceae bacterium
TCCAGCGATCACTCCAGCGCCCGGTCCAACGGCACCGTCCACGATGGGTTCCGTTGGTCCTCACCACGGCAGTGCCGCCTCCGCTCAAGGGGTTGCCGCCACGGTGGGACCAGGGGCCAGCGTCGACTGTCGGATTGGAGACACCTGATGACCGAGGTCCTCCCGGGTACCCGTCCGGCGTCCGACGCGGGGGTTGCTACCGTTGCGGGCGGTTCGGAACCACCAGTGTGGACGGTCGAGCATCTCTTCGAGTCGCCCGACTCGCCCGCCGTCGACGGTGCGCTGTCCATCGCCAGGATGCGGGCGGCGGCGCTGGCCGACCGGTTCGGTGGCGGGCTGGCCGGGCTCGACGCCCTGGCACTCGCCGACGCGATCCGCGCCTATGAGGAGTGCATTGTCGCGCTGCAGAAGGTCTCCGCGTACGCGGAGCTGCTGCTGGCCGCGGACGGCACCGATCGGGCCGCGGCGGCGCTGATGGCGCGCTGCGAGGACACCTGGGGCCAGGTGGCAGCCGGCGCCGGCTTCTTCGAGCCGGCCTTGGCCGCGCTCGACGGCGCCGCGCTCGACGCCCTGATGGCGCAGGCGCCGCTGGCCGGGTACCGCAACTTCCTGTCCAAGGTCCGCCAGCACGCCTCGAACCGGCTCTCCGACGACCAGGAGGCGGTGCTGGCGCAGCTCGCACCCGTCAGTGGTGACGCCTGGCAGAACCTCGCCGTGCAGCTCCTCGCCCGGATCAAGGTTGTCGACGGGGAGCAGACGATCAGCGTCGGCCGCGCGTTGCCGCACCTGCACGCCGCCGACCGGACCGAGCGGCGCCACTACCACCGGGCCATCCACGCGGCGCTCCGGCCGGAGATCGACCTGCGCGCCACCGCCCTTGCGATGATCACCAGGGACACGTCGGTACGGGCCGCGCTGCGCCACACCGACTGGACGGCCCAGCGCCGGCTCACCGATCAGGTCAGCCTCGACGAGCTCGACCAGATGCTCGACGTCACCGAAGCGCACCGTTACCTGGTACGCCGCTTCTACGAGGCGAAGCGCGCTTTGCTCGGCGTCGATGAGTTGTACGAGTACGACCGGTACGCGCCGATCGGTACCCCACCTGCGGACGTGACCTGGTCGCAGACCTGCGAAATCGTGTTCGACGCCTACGGGCGGGTCGACCCGCAGCTGGCCAGCATCGCCCGCAACCTGGTGAGCTCCGGGTGCGTGCACGCGCGGCCGGCACCGGGCAAGCGACGCACCGCCTTCGCGCATGCGACCGTACCCGGCAGCCGGCCCTACGTCCTCGTCAATTTCACCGGACACCTCCGCGACGTGTTGACCCTGGCCCACGAGTTGGGCCACGGCATCCACATGGTCCTGGCCGGCCGGCAGCCGTTGCTCGCCGCCACGCCGCCCACCGTGTTGTCGGAGTGCGTCGGTCTGTTCTTCGAAGCGGTAGCGGTCCGGGAACTCCTGAGCCGCCCGGACCACGCGCACCAGCGGGTGGCGATCCTGGCGCGATGGCTGGAGGACCAGTTCGTGGCGGTCTTCCACCACCTCGCACTGTACCGGTTTGAAGAGCGGCTGCACCGCGATGCGGCCGCGGGTCATCCACTGGACGGGGCGGCCATCGGGGGCCATTGGGTGACCACACAGGAGGAGTTGTACGGGTCGTCGGTACGCCTGACTCCCGACTTCGCCGACTGGTGGAGCTACGTGGACACGTTGTTCACGGCGCCTGGCTCCACGTACGGCTATGTGTACGGCCAGCTCGCCTCGTTGCAGCTGGTGGACCGGTTGACCGCCGACCCGGCCGGGTTCGGCGCGGCCTTCACGGAGATGCTCAGCGCCGGGGACACCCGTCCACCCGCCGAGCTGCTCCGCATCATCGGCCTGGACGTCCGGGAACCGCGGTGCTGGCATCGCTCGCTGGGAGTGCTCGACCGCAGCCTGAACGACTTTCTCCAACTCGTCGGCGCCGCTGTACCGGCCGTCGACGCGCTGTCGCCGCCGTCGGTGTGACGTCGGCTCCGTCCATCCCCGCGAGGAGGTGAATCCGTCATGACGATCGCACTGGTTGTCCGCAAGACCAGCGTGGCCTCGAGCGCCGCCGAGGGCTGAGTCTGAAACACACCCTGGCCGCTGGTGGGTGGCCGCGCCACCCACCAGCGGACCGCATTGCTGTTCGACATCGTACTGCACTGTGTCGCCCGTACCGCGCCGTCCTCCGTACCGCGCGGTCGCCCTTACCGCCCTCCGTCGCCGAGGTGATCTGCCATGTCGCTCATTCGCCCGAAGCTCAAGCACACGTCGCCGGTGTACGGCGGCGGCGATACGATCTACATCGGTGGCTACGGTCAGGTGACCGAGATCAGCGACAGTGACGGCGCCGTCCGCCGGTTGCTGGACCTGCTCGACGGCACGCGGACCATCTCCGACATACACCGGGCGCTCGCGGTCGACTATCCGCGGGTGACCGAGGCCGAGATCGAGGCGGCCATCGCCCAGTTCGACGAGGCCGGATTCCTGATCAACGACGCGGCCTCCGCCGACGGCGTCCTGACCGACTACGACCTGCGTCGGTGGGAGCGCAACGTCAACTTCTTCGGCTCCTACGCGCGGCTGGCCGACAACAGGTACGAACAGCAACGCAAGCTGCGCGACTGCCGGATCGCGCTGGTCGGCCTCGGCGGCCTGGGCTCACACCTGCTGCTCGACCTCGCCGCGCTGGGCGTCGGCCACCTGCGGGTGGTCGAGTTCGACCGGCTCGAACTGTCCAATCTCAACCGGCAGATCCTCTATCGTGAGGCGGACATCGGCCAGCCGAAGATCGAGCTCGCGGTGTCGCGGATCAAGGAGTTCAGTCCGCGCCTCGACATCGAGGCGATCGGACAGCGCATCACCGGGCCGGACGACGTCGCAGCCATTGCCGCCGGCATGGACCTGCTCATCTGCGTGGCGGACCGACCGAAGATGGAGATCGCCGGCTGGATCAACGAGGGCTGCGTGCGGGCGGGCGTCCCACTCGTCACCGGCGGCCTGGACACCCAGCGGGTGACGTACTACGTGATGCAGCCCGGGCAGACCGGCTGTGTGGAGTGCTGGCGCCTGCAGGTCGCGCGGGAGGACCCGGTGTCGCACCTGCTGCTGGAGGAGAAGCGCGCCCGCCAGATCACCGGCGACAACGCCGCGTTCGTCCCGCTGGTCACCATGACCACCGCGTTGCTGCTCGGCGATGTGGTCCGAATCCTCACCGGCGTCGCGCCGGTCGTCGCGGCGGGGCGGCTGATGGGCATGCGCTTCGATGACTTCGTCCTACGCGAGTACGAGCGGTGGGAACGCCTCGCCGACTGCCCGGTGTGCGCTACGGTGGCCGCCGCGGACGCGCTCGTACCCGCGTCCTGACGCGTCCGCCACTCATCGTCAGCCCGTTGCCGAGGAGCGCAGTCACCATGGGCCACCGGTACTACCTCCTTCTGGTCGCCTACCTCACGTCGACCCTCGGCAACTGGATGTACCGGCTGACCCTGCCGCTGCTCGTGCTGAAGCTGACCGGCTCGGCGTTGGGCGCGGCCAGCCTGTACGCCATCGAGTACGGGCCGTTCCTGCTGCTCTCGCTGCTCGGCGGCGTTTTCGCGGACCGGCTTTCCCGCCGCCGACTCCTGCTGGTCGGGGACGGGGTGTCGGCCGTCATCGCGGCGGTCCTCGCCGGTGTCGTCGGCGCCGGGGTGACCGCGCTCTGGCCGATCTACGTCACCGCCTTCCTGCTCGCCTGCGTGGAGCCGATCTACCACCCGGCCTTCTACAGCCTGCTGCCGAACCTGGTCGACACCGGCCGGCTCGCCCAGGCCAACTCGTGGCTGCAGTCCGGCGAGAACGTGATCAACCTGGTCGGCCCGGTTGTCGCCGGCTCGGTCATCGCGCTGTTCGACTTCCGGGTCGCGCTTGTCGTCGACGCCGTCACGTTCGCGCTCTCCGCGGTCTGCATCGCGTTGATCA
>JAVHWE010000046.1:0-3893 GCA_032160285.1 Micromonosporaceae bacterium
GCGATGATGATCGTGCCTATCACGACCACGACGGCCGCGGCGGACGCCCGGCCGTAGTCGTGGGCGTTGTAGAAGATCTGATAGATGGTGTACGGGAGGTTGGCGGTGCCCAGCCCGCCCGACGTGATGGTGAAGACCGCGTCGAAGTTCTGTACCACGTAGATCGACCCGAGCAGCCCGCCCAGCTCCAGGTACTGCCGCAGGTGCGGGAAGGTCATGTACCGGAAGATCTCCCAGCTGCTGGCCCCGTCGATCCTGGCGGCCTCGATGACGTCGAGCGGCCGGCTCTGCAGCCCGGCCAGCAGGATCAGCATCATGAACGGGGTCCACTGCCAGACGAGCGCGGCCACCACCGCGGGCAGCGGCATCGAACTGATCCAGTCCGGCTGCGGCGGCCGGTCCGAGCCGAACAGTCGCCAGAGCGCCGTCAGCGCGCCGTTGAGCAGGCCGTACTCCGGGTTGTACAGGGCGTGTTTCCACAGCAACGCGGCGGCCACCGGGACGACCAGGAACGGGGTGATGAGCATCGTGCGGACAGCGCCCCGGCCGCGGAACTTCCGGTCGAGCAGGAGCGCGATCAGCATGCCGAGGATCAGGCTGATCAGCACCACCGACACGGTGAGCTCGATCGTGGTGATCACCGCGTCGCGCATGTTGACGTCGGTGAACACGCGCCGGAAGTTCGCGAGGCCGGCGAAGCCGCGATCGGCCGGGTAGTAGGCGTTCCAGTCCATGAACGAAATCCCCAGGGTCGCCACGAACGGCAGCTGGGTCACCACGATGAGGAAGATCAGCGCGGGCAGCAACGGCGCGCGGCGCGCCCAGTCCCCGGTCCGCCGCAGCGCCCGCCCCCGCCCGGCCTGCGGCGCCGGCTGCGTACGGTCGCTGGGTGCGTCGACAGCGACAGACATCGTCGCCTCCTCTGGGCTAGTTCTGCTGGCGGGCCCGGTACCGTTCGGCGACGTCGTCGGCGAGCACCTGACCCCGCCGGAGCGCGGTGTCCACGCTCATCCGCCCGGCGATGGCGGAGCTGACGTCCTGCGACACCTGGGTCGCCATGTCGGTGAACTCGGGAATGTCGACGAACTGGATGCCGATCGCGGGCCGCGGCTGGGTACCGGGGTTGCGCGGATCCGCGGCCTCGATGGCGGCGCGGGTCGGCTCGGCGAACGCGGCCGCCTCGGCGAGGTACTGCGGGTTGGTGTAGGTCGAGGCCCGCTTGCCGGCCGGCACCCGCGACCAGCCGAGTTGACTACCGACCAACGCCTCGTAGTCGCGACCGGACGCCCAGGAGATGAACTTCCAGGCGTTGGCCTTCTTGGAGCTGGCCTGTTGGATGCTCCAGGACCACGCGTACAGCCAGCCCGAACTCGCGGTCTCCACAACCGGCGCCGCGACGTACCCGATCTTGCCCTTGACCGGCGAGTCGGCCGCCTCCAGGGACCCGGCCGCGGAGGTCGCGTCGTACCACATCGCCGCGTTGCCCTGTTCGAGGTTGTTGAGGCATTCGGTGAAGCCGGCCTGGGCCGCGCCGGCCTCGCCGTGCGTGCGTACCAGGTTGACGTAGAACTTGGTGGCTTCGGTGAAGCCAGCTCCGGTCACCTGCGGCCGCCAGTCCTTGGTGAACCAGGTACCGCCGAAGGTGTTGACCACGGTGGTGAGCGGCGCGAAGACCTGACCCCAGCCCGGCTGGCCGCGTAGGCAGATACCGGCCATGCCGGGCTGCGCGCCGTCGACCCGGCCGGCGATGTCGGCCACCTGCTGCCACGTCGGCTTGGCGGGCATGGTGATGCCCTTGGCTGCGAGCACGTCCTTGCGGTACATCAGGAACGACGATTCGCCGTAGAACGGTTCGCCGTAGATCTTGCCGTCGTCGCCGGTCAGCGACAGGGTCATCGGTTTCAGCACGTCGGACTGGTCGAATCCGGTGTCGGCGGCGAGGTAGGGGTCCAGCGGTGCGATCCAGCGACTGCGCGCGTAGATCGGGATCTCGAAGTTGCTCAACGACGCCACGTCGTACTGGCCTGCCTGACTGGAGAACTCCTGACTGATCTTGTCACGCACGTCGTTCTCGGGCAGGACCGTGTAATTGACCCGGATGCCGGTCTGCCGGGTGAAGTTGTCGGCGGTCAACCGTTGCAGGTCGACCATCTGCGGGTTGTTCACCATCAGCACGTTGATGCTGTCGCGGCTGCCGCCGCCGGCGCCACCGCCCCACCCGGCACAGCCACCGGCCACCACGACGACGGTGATGCCGACCGCTACTGCCCTGATGACCCCGGACCGGCCGGGGGTCGCCGCCGTCGCAGACACGTGTGCCTCCCGGTGCCGCCTCGGGTGCCGCCCGGCTCCGGTACGCCCGCCTGAGCTGCACAGATCGCGCCCCGTTGACTCACTCGAGTGTGATATTCGCCACCGGTGAAGTCAACGACCTGTGCAACACTTGGCACCGGCTCCGCTCAGATGAGCAGCGGGAGGTTGACTGCTTCATGGCAGGGCATTTCGCGGGCGGCCCGGCCGAACTGGTGCTCACCGCGTCGGTCGCGCGCCGCTACTACCTCGACGCCCGGTCCAAGGTGGAGATCGCCGAGGAGTTCGGGCTCAGCCGGTTCAAGGTGGCGCGGCTGTTGCAGACCGCCCGGGCGAGCGGCCTGGTCCGCATCGACATCGGCTACCCCGGCGCGATCGACGTCGGGCTGTCCGACCGCCTCCAGGAGGCCTTCGGCCTGCGGCACGCCGTCGTCATCAACACCGACGACGCGACGTCGCTGCGCCGGCACCTCGGCGAGGCGGCGGCCGAGTTGCTGACCGAGATCGTCACCGCGGACGACGTGCTGGGACTGGCCTGGGCGCGCTCGGTGAGCGCGATGACCACGGCCCTCACCCGACTGGCGCCGGCACCGGTGGTGCAGTTGACCGGCGCCCTGTCCCGCGCCGATGACGAGGACAGCTCGGTCGACCTCGTGCGCCAGGCGGCCCGTGTCTCCGGCGCACCGGCGCACTTCTTCCACGCACCGATGATCGTGCGCGACGCCGCCACCGCCCGCGCGCTACGCCGCCAGCCGGAGATCGCCCGGGCGTTCGCCCGGTTCTCCTCGGTCACCAAGGCGGTCGTCGGCGTGGGGCTGTGGGTGCCGGGGCAGTCGACCGTGTACGACGCGGCCGACACCGAGGCGCGACGCGTGGTCCGCCGGCTCGGGGTCCGCGCCGAGATCTCCGGTGTCCTGGTCGACGCCGACGGCCGACCGGTACCCACCGCCCTCGCCGAGCGGATGATCTGCGTGAACGCGGCGCAGCTGCGGGCCATGCCGGAGGTGATCGCGATCGTCTACGGCACCACGAAGGTGGCCGCGGTCCGCGCTGCCGTTCGCAGCGGACTCGTCACCGGCCTGGTAACCCACAGCGCACTGGCGAACGCGCTCCTGGCGACGGCCTGACGCGGCGGGTCGTATTTCGGTCCGGTAACGATGTCGGACAGGCGACACGCGCACGCCGGGAGTTGTTACGGCGCGTGACGCTCAGGGCACCAGTTCGCGCCACTCCGGACGACCACCGAGCCATGCGCCGGCGAGGATCTCGGCTGAGGCCTGGCCGGGGCACTGCTGCACCTTGGTGCGCCCCTCACCACCGCCGGCCTGCGCAACGACCTCCCAGCACTGACCATCGGTGCGGATGTACACGTCACGCCGGCCCCGTACATCGCGATGCCCGTTCCACCAGTGGCGTTCGACTCTCACCCGTTCACCGTATAGCAGACGGTACCCGTGGAGAACCCTTCGCAATCTTGCAAGATTCGCCTGACCGCCCGCAATGCGGACAAGATGGCGCCCAGCACCGGATCGTCCGGTTACCGTCCGTACCGGCCGGTAGCCATCGACAACCGTCCCCGCGGT
>JAVHWE010000154.1:0-5141 GCA_032160285.1 Micromonosporaceae bacterium
CGGACGTGCAGCTGACCGGAGTCCACGGCCGACCGCGTCGCCACCCCGCCGGCCTGCAGGCCCGCCAGCAACGCCACCGGCAGCAACGACGCGCTCAGATACAGCACCCGCTGCCGCTGGCGCAGCCCGGCACCGACAAAGCGGGACATCTCCGCCAGACACCGCTGGTCGTCGTCGAATACCCAGCAGACATGGTCACCGAGCTGAAGCCGATCCGCCACCCACGACTCCGGCACCGAAACCACCTCCTCCACGCCTTGCCGCACCGCCCGCGCCGACCCGCGAATGCCCTACCCGGCCGGTACCTCCGGCAACCATAGCCGCATATCACTACCGGGCAGTGACGCGCCCGCACTCCGGTTACCAGCGTCGATACGGGCCTACCCGGCGCGGCAACCGCCCAGCGACGATCCGGTGCACCGGATCGGGAATGCGCGGGACATGCGGCCGGTGGGTCGCCGACCTCGCCGTCCCGCGGCGCCAGGTCCCCACGGATACGTCGGGACCCCCCGACGGGCGGGTGGTTTGTCGAGGGGTCCCGGGTTCGGCGGTGCTATCCGGCGGTCGCGTCGGTACGTCGGGTCGCGATCAGACCGAGACCGATCATGCCGATACCGAGAATGAAGTGCAGCCAGTCGTCGGCGGTGTTGACCGGTACGAAGTTGGCGCCGCTGGTATCGCTGACGACCAACCCGTAGAGCCACAGGACGAGATATATGGCACCGCCACCGATGAGGTACAGGCGTGCGGTGTCGGCCCGACGGGCCAGCGCGATTCCGGCGGCACCGAACAGCAGGTGGACGATGTTGTGCAGGATCGAAACCTGGAAGACACCGAACAGCTGGGCGCCCGAATGGTGGCCGGCGAAACTGAGTTGATCATAGTTGGTGGTGATGCCCGGGATGAAGCCGGCGACACCTACCACGAGGAACACCGCCCCGACCACCATGGCGAGTCGGTTCACCAGGGGGCGGGTGGCGTCCATGGAGTGAGGAACGCTGACCATGTCGCGTCATCTCCTTCTGGATTTACCGGACGGCGGTCTGCCGTCACGGTGTGATGCCGGATACCGGCGATCACTGTGCACGGTGCCCAGCGGCGAGCGTCGCAAACGTCCGGCTACGGCCCGCCATTGCTCCTGCCAACCTCGATACAGCTGGACAACTCCCCATTGGGGAATGGACGCCGCGTGATCGAAGGGGCCACCCGGACAATCGCGAAGGCCGTCGTTTGGCGGTCCGCGCGGTGGGTACCGTCGCCACCGGTGCCACACGCGATGATAGACAGGCGTCGATTAGAAGGACGTGAGGATGGCGGCGGGGGCGACCTCGGAATCGCATGGTTACGCCTATCGGCCGCCGCTCGACGGGGTGCGCGGGGTCGCCGTCGCCGCGGTGGTGGCGTTCCACGGCGGTGTCCGGCAGCTCAGCGGGGGTTTCCTCGGGGTGGACGCCTTCTTCGTCCTGTCCGGCTTTCTGATCACCTCCTTGCTCCTGGCCGAACACGCCAGGACCGGCCGGGTCGCGCTGGCGGCGTTCTGGGGTCGGCGGGCCCGTCGGCTCCTGCCCGCCCTGTTGACCGTGCTGATCGCGGTGGCGGTGGCCAGCCGGTACCTGTTGCTTCCGGTGGAAATCGGACTGTTGCGCGGGGACGCCTTGGCCGCCCTGGGCTACGTGGCGAACTGGCGGATGATCTATCGCGGCGGTGACTACTTCACCCAGACCGCGGCCCCGTCACCGCTGCAGCACATCTGGTCGCTCGGTATCGAGGAGCAGTTCTACCTGCTGTGGCCGCTGCTGGTGGTAAGCGCGCTGGCGCTGCTCGGCGGCCGTCGGGCGCGGCCGGCGCTGCTGGCGGTGTGCCTGGTCGGTATGGCCGGCTCGGCCGCCGCCGGGTGGCTGCTGTACCGGCCGGATGACGTCAACCGGGCGTACTTCGGTACCGACAGTCGGGCCCAGGCGCTGCTGATCGGCTGCGCCGTCGCGATTGGACTGTTCGGCACGCCCGCGACGGCGTCGACCGGGCGGCGGCACGCGTCGGCTCACCGCGGGCACGCCTCGGCCGGGGGGCGGCACCGGTCGCTCGGCACGCTGGCGGTACTCGGCGGTGTGGCCACGGTCGGGTTGTGGCTGCGCGCGGACGGCACCGACGGCTGGCTCTACCGCGGTGGCTTCACCGGTGCGGCGCTGGCGGTCGCGGCGGTGCTGGCGCACGTCGTGGTCAGCCCCTCGTCGCCCACCGCCCGGCTGTTGTCACTGCCGCCGCTCGTCTGGTTAGGGCGCATCTCCTACGGCGTCTACCTGTGGCACTGGCCGCTGTTCCAGTTCGTCACCGCGGCGCGCGCCCGGCTGTCCGGTCCGCCGCTGCTCGGGCTGCGCTGCGCCCTCACCCTCGCGGTGGCACTCACCTCGTACCTGCTGGTCGAGCAGCCGATCCGGCGCGGCGGGTGGCTGCGCCGACTGCCGCGACCCGTACCGGTCGGCGGTGCGGTCGTCGCGGCGGCCGTCACCGCGATGGTGGTGGTCCTCGCGACCGGGGCGCCGGCAACCCCGAGCCCGGCCACGGGTGGCGGGTTCGCGCTCACCGTCCCGGTCCCGGCGACACCGGGGCCCGGCGCGGCGGCCCCGTCGTCGACGCCGACACCCGTGGCCCCGCCGATTCGGCGCGCCGGTCGGCGACCCGGGGCGCTGCCGCGCATCGACATCTTCGGCGACTCCGTCGCCTGGACGCTCGGCACGTACCTGCCCGCGCACCCCGGCGTCCCGGTCACCACCCGCGCCATCCAGGGCTGCGGCATCACCCTGCTGACCCACATCCTCGAGCTGGGCACACCGCATTCGCTGTACCCGTACTGTCCCTCGTGGCCGGACCGCTGGCAGGCCGGAGTGGACACCGACGACCCGGACGTCTCGGTTGTCCTGCTCAACCGCTGGGAGCTGATGGATGCCAAACTCAACGGCACCTACCAGCACGTCGGGCAGCGCCCGTTCGACGAGTACCTGACCAGCCAACTCGATCAGGCGGTGCGGATCGCCGGCGCGCACGGCGCCGCGGTCGTCCTGCTGACCGCGGCCTACACCCGCCGCACCGAACGTCCCGACGGCGGACTGTACGACGAGGACCAGCCGGCGCGGGTCGACGCGTGGAATGCGGTGCTGCGCCGGGAAGCCGCCCGGTACCCGGACACCGTCACCGTGCTCGACCTGGGCGCGTTGGTCTGCCCCGACGGTCGGTTCACCTGGAGCGTCGACGGCGTGCGCGTCCGCGGCGACGGCCTGCACTTCACCCCGGACGGGGTACGCAGGATCATCGCGCCCTGGCTGCTGCCACGGCTCGGTGCCATCGCCGCCGGAGCGTAGGCCCACGCGCCACACAGTGACCGGACACCCGGGGCGTCGAGACGCCGATCATCTCAGTGCGGTCGAGCGTCAGACCATCCAGATGCCGTTGCCGGCGCTCTGCCAGGACACGCCGGCCCAGGCGCTACCGGCCCAGGCCACGCCGTTGACCGTGGTGTTCGACCAGGCGCGGCCGGTCCAGCTGGCGCCGGCCCAGGCGATGTCCGACCAGGCCCGACCGGCCCAATTGCTGCCCGACCAGGCGCGCCCGGTCCAGTTGGTCTGACCGTAGACGGTCGTGCCCCAGCCGGTGCCGATGTAGTCGCGACCCATCCACGTGCCACCGTTCCATGACGTACCGGCTTTGCTGAGGGAGGCCCAGTTCGAGGTGCTCAGCGGGCCGAAGATGTCCCGCTCACCGGTGAGTGCCACGCCGTTCACGGTGATGATCGACGTACCACGGCTGGTCTGGAGGCTGCCGGTGCCGGTGGAGACGGGCCCGCTGACCGTACATGGCACCGCGGCGGCGCTCGTCGCCTTGTCGAGGTCGATCATTTTGCCGCCGCTGGTTGTACCGGCGACCAGTGTTCCGCTCCTGAGGAAGCTGCACTTGACCCCGTCCGGATTGAGCGTGGGGTAGCGCTGGAGCAGGACGGCCGCGGCTCCGGTCGCGACCGCGGCGGACTGGGAGGTACCGCTGCCGACGAAGAACCGCTCGCCGACGCGGGCCGACGGGTAGGCCGTGTCGGCGTACGAGCCCGGGTCGCGCAGCGACACGATCGACTTGCCGGGCGTGAGCAGGTCGGGCGAGCGCGTCGAGGTACCGGTGCTGCTGAACGCGGCCACCTTGTCGTCGGTGTAGCCGGTGGTGCCCTTCATGTCGGTGCCGCCCACCGTGATGATGTACGGGTCGTACGCGGGGTTGGTGATCGCGGCACCGGTGTTGCCGGCGGCGACCATCACGGCGATACCCGCCCGGTAGGCGTTCTCCACCGCGTGGGACAGCGGGTTGGAGGTGTAGCTGAGATTGCCGGTGGTCCCGTACGACAGGTTCAGGACGCGGATCTTGTTGGCCGGGTCGTCGTTGCGGTGCTCGACAACCCAGTCGACCGCCGCGATGACCTGCGTGATGTCCACGGTGCCGTTGGCGGTACCGACCTTCAGCGAGATGAGCTTGGCGCCCGGTGCCATGCCCTGGAAGCCGGTGCTCAGCGCGTCGCGACCGGCGATGATACCGGCCATGTGGGTGCCGTGGCCGTAGGTGTCGCGCCACTGCAGGTTCGGCGCCTGACTCTCCAGCGAGAGATCCGGCCCGTTCGCGACATTGCCGGAGGTGAGCCCCTCGACCGGAGCGACACCGGTGTCGATCAGCGCGATGCCGATGCCCTTGCCGGTGTAGCCGCGCGAGGCGGCGACGTCGGCCCGGGTGATCCGGCGGACGTCGGCCAGGGTCGCACCGGTGGCCGGGAACGAGTAGTCCGCCACCGCGGCGGCCTGGGCGTAACCGCTCGTCGTCGCGGACGCCGGGCTGGCGAGGGTCAGCGACACCACGATCGTCACGGCGGTGGTGACCACCGCCATCGCCCGCCAGCCAGGCCGGCGTGAGCCGAACCGGGCCCTCTTCGTCTCGTGTGTCATGGTGACTACTGTGAGCGACGGACGGCCGTCCTGTCATCGGCGGCGAGCCGAATCCGGCCGCCTGGCCAGCACAATTGCCGACCCGGATGACTTTCCGCCATGCCAGAGCTACTATGCGTAACAATTTGCCGGGGCGCAGCGTCGGCGCTCGGGCCCCGCTTACTT
>JAVHWE010000283.1:0-4615 GCA_032160285.1 Micromonosporaceae bacterium
AGGCGGTGAGCGCCTCGGTCAGGCCGCGCAGGAAGGCGATCAGCTGCTGCCGGAGCTCCACCGCCTGCCGGTCCACGGCGTAGGCCCGGTCCTCGTCGGACTCACTCAACCGCTCCTGCCCCATGACCGCCCTCTCCCGCGCCTCGATCGCCCGGCTCAGCACGTCAAGCGCCGCTTTCGCGCGGTCCGGCAGCTGAGCGAAGACCGGCGGCGACAAGACCGGAGCGTGCAGGTCGACGGCGGTCTGCAGCTCGCTCACGATCGCCGACATCGTCTCCGCCCGCGACGCCCGGGACCGGGACACGGTGTGGTCGGCCAGTTGGTTGAGTCGCCGCAGGGCGTCCAGCAGCGCCTTGGTGAGTCGCTCGGCCGCGGCTAGTGACAGATCCTCGCGCCGGTTTTCCCGGTCGACGTGCTGTGAGCGCCGGACCGCGTACAGCGCCACCAGCACCGAGACGATCGACCCGACAAGCGCGCCGATGAACCCGTCGGCGAGCGTCTGCGACCAGCTGTTCTGCATCAGCAGCTCTCCATGCGTTCAGATTACGCGGTACGCGATCGGTCTTGATCTTCGTTGCGCCGCACGGCCGCGCGGCGGGTCGGCGCATCGGTCGGCCGCAGAGAGGTTTCGGCGGCGCTGTCCCGGCCCGGTGTGCGCCTGCCGCGAACCCAATTGATCGACATTGACCAATAAATGTCAGGTTTATAGCCTGCTGGACGAGGGCCGCGACGCCGACCCGCGACGCGCGGCAGTGCTGTGTCTGAGGAGTGTGGGATGACCGTCCACCGCGCAGCCCGGCTGGCCCTGGCCGTCGGTACCGTTTTCGGGTTGATGCCCACAGCCGCCGTCGCGGGTCCACCGCCCGCCGCCCCGCTCGCCACGCCCGAGGAGCGGGCCGCTGCGCTGGTCGCGCAGATGACGCTGGACGAGAAGATCTCCCAGGTGCACACCACCGGCAACGGTGCGGGCGGGGTGCCCCGGCTGGTACCGGGTATCCCGCGGCTGGGCATCCCGGACCTGGGCATCACGAACGGTCCGGCGGGCGTCGGTACCGGATCGGTGCCGACGCAGCCGAACGCGACCGCGCTCCCCGCGCCGGTCGCCCTGGCCGCCACGTTCGACCCCGAACTGGCCCGCCAGTACGGCGTCGTGCAGGGGCGGGAGACCGCGAACGTCGGGCACAACCTCCTCGAGGCGCCCGATGTGAATATCGTGCGGGTACCGCAGGCCGGCCGCGCCTTCGAGAACTACGGCGAGGACCCCTACCTCGCCGGACAGGTGGCGGTCGCCAACATCGGCGGTGTCCAGAGCCAGGGCGTGATGGCGGAGGTCAAGCACTACGCGGCGAACGACCAGGAGACCAACCGCAGGACCATCAACGAGGTGATCGACGACCGTACCCTGCACGAGATCCACCTGCCGGCGTTCGAGGACGCCGTCACGCGCGCGAACGTCGCCACCGTGATGTGCGCGTACAACGCCGTGAACGGCGAGTTCATGTGCGAGAACAAGCACCTGCTCACCGACGTCCTGCGGGGCCAGTGGGGCTTCCGCGGGTTCGTGCAGTCCGACGCGAGCGCGACGCACACCGCCGTCGGCGCCGCCGAGGCCGGCCAGGACCTGGAGCTACGGGACAACGGGCCGTACGACGAGGAGCTGCGGCAGGCCGTCGTGGACGGGCGGGTCAGCACCCAGGCGCTCGACGCCATGATCGTGCGTAGGCTCGCCACGGAGATCCGGTTCGGGCTGTTCGACCACCCGCCGACGACGTCGCCGATCGACGCCGCGGCCGGCGGCACGGTCGCCCGTACCGTGGCCGAGCAGGGCACGGTCCTGTTGAAGAACGCCGACGGGGCGCTGCCGCTGGCCGCGGCCGCGCTGCACTCCGTCGCGGTTGTCGGCCCCTTCGCCCAGACGGTGCATCCGGGCGGCGGCGGCAGTTCGCGGGTGCGGCCGCTGTACACGGTCAGTCCGGTCGAGGGCATTCAGCGGCGGGTCGGGCCGGGCGTGAGCGTCACGTCCTCGGACGGCGCCGACACCGCACAGGCCGCCCAGCTCGCCGCGGCCGCCGACGTCGCGGTGGTGATCGTCGGCGACGTCGAGCGCGAGGGCGCCGATCGCCCGAACATGTCATTGACCGGCAACCAGAACCAGCTCGTCGCGGCGGTCGCCGCGGCGAACCCGCACACCGTCGTGGTCGTCGACAGCGGCGCGCCCGTCCTGATGCCGTGGGTCGACAGCGTGCCGGCAGTCGTCGAGGCGTGGTATCCGGGTGAGGAGGACGGCAACGCGCTCGCGTCCGTCCTGTTCGGCGACGTCAACCCGGCGGGCAAACTGCCGGTCACGTTCCCCCGCACCGAAGACCAGACGCCGATCAGCGCACCCGGGCGCTGGCCCGGCGTGGCCGGCGTGGCCCAGTACTCCGAGGGCCTGCAGGTCGGCTACCGCTGGTACGACGCGCAGGGACAGGACCCGCTCTTCCCGTTCGGGTTCGGGCTGTCGTACACGAACTTCTCGTTCAGTCACCTGACGGTGTCGCCGGTTCTGCTGCCGGGTGGCCACGTCACGGTCGGCGTCGACGTGACCAACACCGGTACGCGCGCCGGCGCCGAGGTGGTACAGCTCTACGTCGCCGATCCCGCCGCGGCCGGCGAGCCGCCCCACCAGCTCAAGAGCTTCGACAAGGTCGACCTGGCGCCCGGTCAGACCGAACACGTGACCTTCCAGCTCGACGAGCGGGCGTTCTCGGTGTGGGACAGCGCCGCTCAGCAATGGACCACGGTCGACGGCCGGTACCAGCTCGCGGTGGGCAACTCCTCGCGAAATCTGCCCCTGACCGGTACGGTCACCGTCCCGCTGACGGTGGGGAACCAGTCCGTCGCGGTGGCCGCCCCCCAGACGGTACCGGGCGGTTCGAGCGCGACGGTGACGACGACATTCACCAACACCGGCGACCTGCCGGTGTTGGCGGTCAACGTCCGGCTGCGCGGGCCGGCCGGCTGGACCGTGGCCGCGCGGTCGCCGGCGTCTTCGCCGTTCGTGGCACCCCACTCCACGGTGCGGACCACCTGGGACGTCGGCGTACCCGGGCCGCCTGGCGCGGCGACGCTGACCGCGACCGCCACGTACCTCGGGGTGCGTAGCCATGCCACGGTCACCGGCACCGCGAGCGTGAACGTCTCATAGCTTCGGCGACCTCGGCCGGTGTTCGACTCCGGCACGGTTGTCGGGCCGCTGGCGGTCCGTGGAAGCGTCACCCAGCGACAGCGGAAAGCACCGCCGACAGGGCGCAAAGCTTCGGAATCGACAGCCGCGGTGGGCGATACACCGTGATTCATCTATAATGGTCGATACACAGGGTGGATGGGGCGGCCGGCAGTCAAGATCGGCGACCGGATAAGGGTCGGCCTGCGCGCCGCGGTAGCACGCGTCCCCCACCCTTTCTGGCCCGGACCGCCGGGCAACTCCGACATGGGAGGACCTCATGGGCATTGCCCGAACGCGCGTCGTCACGCTCGGCGTGACGGTCGGCGGCGCCATCGCGATAGCCGCTCTTGCGGCACCATCCGCCGCAACCGCCGCACCCGCGGCGCCGGCCGGCCCGACGGTTGGCGTGCTCGCCGCGCCGCCGATCGTGCCGCTCGCCACCATCACGCTCGACTCGAGCCAGGCACCGGACCTTGCGGATTGGCTGAACAACCAGGTCGGCCCGGCCCTGAACACCTGGTACCCGCGGGTCCAGCAGGAGCTGGGCGGCACCGCGCCGGCCAGTTTCTCGGTCACCATCAGCTCCACCTACACCGGCGTGGCCTTCACCTCGGGTACCCGGGTGGTGCTCAGCGCCCAGTACTTCCGCGCCCACCCGTCCGACATCGGTGCCACGGTGCACGAATCCGTCCACGTCGCCCAGCAGTACCGCGGCATCGAGGGCTGGGCGGTCGAGGGCGTGGCCGACTGGTTCCGGTTCTACCGATACGTGACCACCGGGGTACGGAAGCCTCCGGCCAGCGCCAGTTGGACCGCCGGCTACCGGACGACGGCGTACTTCTTCGAGTACATCCGGACCCACTACGACGCCGAGTTTCTGCGCAAGCTGCACGCCTCCGGGCAGAACGGCGGCCCGAACGCCGAAACGTTGATCCAGCAGTCGACCGGCAAGAGCGCGGCGGATGTCTGGACCGAGATGCAGAGCGTTGCCACGGCGTAGCCGCGTGCCGTTGGTGGAGCGGCGGAACCGCCGCTCCACCAACCCGCCGGGCCGCCGTCCGGGGTGGCGACCTACCCGCGCGGGGCAGGAATGATCAACATTATGCCCACGCCTCGGGGGTGGTGACGACCGTCCCACCCGACTCCGCCGCCTCCTCGACCGCCAGCGCGACCCGGTGGTCCTGCACCCCCTCGGCGAGCGGGTACGGTGGCGGCCCGTCGCCGCGTACCCACGCGGCCATGCCCTCCAGCAGCGACGCGATGGCGACCTCCTCGTCATTCCACCGGCGGCCGGGGTACGGGTTGCGGTAGACGACGTCGGCGCCGACCGTGATGTGGTCGGTGTCGAACCCGTCGAGGTCCAGGTCGTAGCCGGTCTGCCGGCGCACCAGCGGCGAGCGCACGACG
>JAVHWE010000301.1:0-3606 GCA_032160285.1 Micromonosporaceae bacterium
GCCTCGGCGGAGATCGAGCCGTAGCTCATCGCCCCGGTGGCGAACCGCTTGACGATCTCGGTGGCCGGCTCGACCTCGTCGATCGGCAGCGGGCTACGCCCGCCGAGGCGGAACTCGAACAGTCCGCGCAGCGACGCGGCCTGCGCGGCGAGCCCGTCGACGGCCGCGGTGTACTGCTTGAACACGTCGAACTGGCGGGACCGGGTGGCGTGCTGGAGCAGGAACACCGTCTCGGGGTTGAACAGGTGCAGCTCGCCCTCGCGGCGCCACTGGTACTCCCCGCCCACCTCGAGGCGGCGGTGCGAGCGTTCGGCCGGATTCGCCGGGTACGCCTTGGCGTGCCGGGCGGCGATCTCCCCCGCGATCTCCTCCAGCCCGATCCCACCGATCTTGCTGCTGGTACCGGTGAAGTACCGCTCGGTGAGGTCCGGCGAGAGTCCGACCGCCTCGAAGACCTGTGCCCCGCAGTATGAGGAGACCGTGGAGATGCCCATCTTGGACATGATCTTCAGTAGACCCTTGCCGAGGCCCGTCACGAAATTGGCGATCGCCGCGTCCGGGGTGATGCCGGGCAGCGCGTCGGTCGCGATGAGGTCCTCGACGCTTTCGAAGGCCAGGTACGGGTTGACCGCGGCGGCGCCGTAGCCCAGCAGGACGGCGACGTGGTGCACCTCCCGGCAGTCACCGCTCTCGACCAGCAACGCCACCCGGGTACGGGTCTGCTCCCGGAGCAGGTGCTGGTGGACCGCGGCGGTGAGCAAAATCGACGGGATCGGGGCCAGGTCGGCGTTGGTGTCACGGTCGCTGAGGACCAGGACCCGTACCCCGTCCTCGATCGCCTCCGAGACGCCGCGCATGATCTCGACCAGCCGAGCCTTGAGGCCGGCGGCGCCGTCGCGGACCGGGTACAGCCCGGAGACCCGGACCGCCTTGAAGCCGGGCAGGTCGCCGTCGCCGTCCACGTCGAGCAGCTTGGCGAGGTCGTCGTTGGTGATGACCGGGTACGGCAGCACGATCTGACGGCAGCTCGCCGGCGTCGGGTGCAGCAGATTGCCCTCCGGCCCGATCGTCGTGATGACGCTGGTGACCAGCTCTTCGCGGATCGCGTCCAGCGGCGGGTTGGTCACCTGGGCGAAGAGCTGGGTGAAGTAGTCGTAGAGCAGCCGCGGCCGCCGCGACAGCGGCGCGACCGGCGTGTCGGTGCCCATCGATCCCAGCGGCTCGGCACCGGTCCGGGCCATCGGCGCGATGAGGATCTTCAGCTCCTCCTCGGTGTAGCCGAAGGTCTGCTGGCGGCGCTGTACCGAGTCGTGGGCGTACACGACGTGCTCGCGGGCCGGCAACGAGTCCAGGTCGATCAGCCCGGCGTGCAGCCAGTCGTCGTACGGCTGCTGCGCGGCCAGCTCGGCCTTGATCTCGTCGTCGGAGACGATCCGCTGCCGGGCGGTGTCGACCAGGAACATCCGGCCCGGCTGCAGCCGCCCCTTGGCCACCACGGTCGACGGGTCGAGGTCGAGCACACCCGCCTCGCTCGCCAGCACGACCAGCCCGTCGCTGGTCTGCCACCACCGCCCGGGCCGCAGGCCGTTGCGGTCGAGGACGGCGCCGACGACGGTACCGTCGGTGAACGCGACGCTGGCCGGACCGTCCCACGGCTCCATCAGGCAGGCGTGGAACCGGTAGAACGCACGGCGGGCCGGGTCCATCCGGGTGTCGTTCTCCCACGCCTCCGGGATCATCATCAGAACCGCGTGGGGAAGGCTGCGCCCGGCCAGGTGCAGCAGCTCCAGGACTTCGTCGAAGTTCGCCGAGTCCGACGCGCCGGGGGTACAGACCGGGAACAGCCGGCGGATATTGCCCGGCACGTTCGGTGTGGCCAGCAGCGCCTCGCGAGCCGCCATCCAGTTGCGGTTGCCCCGGATCGTGTTGATCTCGCCGTTGTGGGCGATATACCGGTACGGGTGCGCCAGCGGCCACGAAGGGAACGTGTTGGTGGAGAACCGGCTGTGCACCAGCGCCAGCGCACTGTCGACGCGGGGGTCGGACAGGTCGGGGTAGAACGTCACCAGCTGGCTCGGCGTGAGCATGCCCTTCCAGGTCATGGTCCGGCTGGACAGCGACGGGAAGTGCAGGTCGAAGCCGCGCTCGCGGGTCTCGCGCTCGGCCTGCCGGCGCACGCAGTACGCGACGCGGTCGAGTTCGATGCCGAACAGCGGCTCACCGGCCCGGCGCACCGGCTGGCCGTCGTCGGCCGCCTCGTCGCCTCGGGGCACCACCCGGCTGCCCACGGCGTCGACGAGTTGGTTGGCGGCGAAGAACACCTGCGCGATGCGGGGCCTGGCGGCCAGGGCGCTGGCGCCGAGGTCGGTGGCGTCCACCGGTACGTCGCGCCAGCCGAGCACCGTGCCGCCCTCGACCATCGCGTGCTTTTCGAACACGGCCTTCGCGCGGGCGGCGTCGTCGTGGTCGTTGGGCAGGAACGCCAGCCCGGTCGCGTACCCGCCGGCCGGCGGCAGGTCCACGCCGGCCACGGCCCGGCAGTAGGTGTCCGGAACGCCGATCATGATGCCGGCGCCGTCACCGGTGTTGGGTTCGGCGCCGCGGGCGCCGCGGTGATCCATCCGGCAGAGCGCCTTCAGGGCCAGCTCGACGACCTCGTGCGAGCGCCGACCGGTCACATCCGCCACGAACGCGACCCCGCACGAGTCATGCTCGTACGCGGGATCGTAGAGGCCTTGGGCCTGCGGCGTCGGGGGGGTCAGTGGCAGTGCCATCGAGCCTCCTCACGTCGTCGGAACACGCTGAAAGGGACGACGTCGGCCCAGGTAGTCGCGTTGAAGTGTACGCGAAGCACAGCGGTGAGCGAGAAGGTCGATCTGGTCACAACGGGGCCGGCCGGTCACGGCCCGCCCCGACGTGGTCAAACGGCTAGACCAACGGCGTCTCGGCCACCCACATCGACGGTACCTCACAGTCGATGTTGGCTTGACAGATCGTGTACGCGGTCGGATCTTCATCGTTCTTGGCGCAGTACGCGCTGGCGATGAACCACAGCGCGAACAGGTCGCCGCTGGTACCGATGAACTGCAGCCCCGGGTCGGCACCGGGAAAGGAGCCCCCGCCGCTGTCCTGCCAGAGCTGGGAACCGGTGCCCACCGAGTCGTTCCACAGCGGGACCGCTCGCTGCGCGTACGTCTCGAAGCTGCCGTTGACCGGGTTGATCCGTTGCGCCACGAGCCGTACGTGGCCCTTGTTGACCGCGGTCGACCACGCCATGTACGACCGGACCCGGGGCGTGTCGATGATGTGCCGGTAGTTGAAGGTGGCCTCCGGACGGAACGTGATCCGGGAGATCCCGTGCGTGGGGCGCATCAGGATGCCGACCCCGGCCTGTGCGTACCCGGCCGTGGCGCCGCGCGCCGGCAGGGAGACGTTGACCACGTGGATCGCGCCGGTGTCCACCGAGGCGGTCTTGACCTGCGCCATGCCGGGCAGGTCGGCGCTCGCCCAGTGCACCGCGTACCGGTGGTCGACCGGTGCGGTGGGCGGCGCCAGCGCGCCGGGCACGTACAGCCCGCCGAGCCACTGGGCCAGGCCCGCGTCCTG
>JAVHWE010000348.1:0-3966 GCA_032160285.1 Micromonosporaceae bacterium
GCCGTCAGTGGCGAGATTCTCGCGGACGGCGCCTCCGCGTACGTGGAGAGCGCACAGGCCTGCGGTCTGCACCTGCTCGCCGCCAGCGAACGGGACCCCAGGATCACCACGTCGTACGGGCTGGGGCTGCAGCTGGTCGCCGCGGTCGAGAGCGGCGCCCGGGAGATCGTGATCGGGCTGGGCGGCTCGGCCACCAACGACGGCGGTGCCGGCATGCTGGCCGCCCTGGACGCCGCGCCGCTGGACGCCGCCGGGTACGCATTGCCCTACGGCGGCGCGGCGCTGCTGGGCTGCGCCCGGCTGGGTGGCACGCCCCGGCTGCGCGATGCCCGGCTGGTCGCCGCGACCGACGTGGACAACCCGCTGGTCGGCCTGCACGGGGCGAGTGCGGTGTACGGGCCGCAGAAGGGCGCCACCCGCGACGACGTGCTGCTGCTGGACGCCGCGCTGGAGCGGTTCGCCGGGGTACTCGTCGCCGACCTGCCCGGCTGCCCGGCCGATCTGGCGGCGCTGCCCGGCGCCGGGGCCGCCGGTGGTCTCGGCGCGGCCGTGTTCGCCCTCGGTGGCCGCCGGGAATCCGGTATCGACCTGGTCCGGAAGGTGTGCGGGCTGGACGCGGCGATGGACGCGGTCGATCTGGTGATCACCGGTGAGGGTTCGTTCGACGACCAGTCGCTGCGCGGCAAGGTGGTGGCCGGTGTCGCCGGAGCGGCCCGCGACCGGGGCCTGCCGTGCCTGGTCCTGGCCGGCCGGATCGGCGTCGGCCGCCGCGACAGCGCCGCGATCGGGGTAACCGCCGCGTACTCGCTGGAGGAGCACTTCGGCTCGCTGGACGCCGCCCTCAGCCGGCCGGCCGAGGGACTGCGTGAGCTGGGCGCCCGGCTGGCCCGGCAGTGGAGCCGGTGACGGCCGGGCGCCGGCACGGACCGGGCACGGCGCGGCCGGACGGCCGCGCGGACCGGGCACGGTACAGCCGGCCTGTGCGACAATGGGGAATGCGCTCCGGGCGGCGCGTCGTTGCGTCCGGGGGACCGTACATACCAGCGCAGGGAGCACCGATCGTGACCGCTTCGCACACCACCGAGTCAGTTCAGACCGACAACCCGGCCGGTATCGCCCTTACGGACCTTGCCGCGCAGAAGGTGAAGGCGCTGATCGAGCAGGAGGGCCGCGATGACCTGAGGCTGCGCGTGGCGGTGCAGCCGGGCGGCTGCTCCGGCCTGCGGTACCAGCTCTTCTTCGACGAGCGTTCGCTCGACGGCGACAACGTCACCGCCTATGACGGCTTCGCCGTGGTCGTCGACCGGATGAGCGTGCCGTACCTGACCGGTGCGACCATCGACTTCGCCGACCGGATCGACGCGCAGGGCTTCACCATCGACAATCCGAACGCGGGTGGCTCCTGTGCCTGTGGGGATTCGTTCCATTAAGTGACATTGGCGACGTCACAGCCGCAGATAATCGCGGTGCCGGTGACATCGCTCGACGGCCGCGACCCTTCGATGGGGCGCGGCCGTCGTTGTCGTTGCCCGCTAGGCTCTCCTACACCCGCCGCCCACCTGCACCCGCCGCCCACCGTGTGAGGACACCGCAACCATGAAGATCGTCGTGACCGGGTCGATCGCGACCGACCATCTGATGCACTTCCCGGGTCGGTTCGCCGAGCAGCTCCTGCCCGATCAGCTGCACAAGGTGTCGCTGTCGTTCCTGGTCGACGACCTGATGGTGCGCCGCGGCGGGTTGGCCGCGAACATCGCGTTCGGCATGGCGCAGCTCGGGCTGCGCCCGGCACTGGTCGGCGCGGTCGGGTCCGACTTCGCCGACTACCGCTCGTGGCTGGAGCGCCACGGCGTGGACTGCGACTCGATACATGTCAGCGAGGTCGCCCATACCGCGCGCTTCGTCTGTACCACCGACGATGATATGTGCCAGATCGCGTCGTTCTACGCCGGTGCGATGTCCGAGGCGCGCACGATCGAACTCCGGCCGGTGGCCGACCGCCTCGGCGGCGTCGACCTGGTCCTGGTCGGGGCCAACGACCCGGCCGCGATGGTCCGGCACACCGAGGAGTGCCGCACGCGTGGGTACGCCTTCGCCGCCGACCCGTCGCAGCAGCTGGCCCGGATGTCGGGCGACGACGTCCGCAGCCTCATCGACGGCGCGGCGTACCTGCTCACCAACGACTACGAGAAGGGTCTCCTCGAGGCCAAGACCGGTTTCTCCGACGCCGACATCCTCGACCGGGTCGGGGTGCGGGTGACCACGCTGGGCAAGCACGGCGTCCGGGTGACCGGCAAGGGGATCGATCCGGTCCACGTGCCGGTGGCGCGCGAGATCCGGGCGTACGACCCGACGGGCGTCGGCGACGGGTTCCGGGCCGGCTTCTTCGCCGGCCTGTCCTGGGGGTTGCCGCTGGAGCGTTCGGCGCAGGTCGGCTCCCTGCTGGCCACGTTGGTGCTGGAGACCGTGGGCCCGCAGGAGTACCTGGTGCAGTCCGACGAGTTCGTCAAGCGGATCGCCGAGTCGTACGGCGACGACGCCGCCGACGAGATCCGTCCCCACCTCTGAGATTCCCTACAAACGCAATAGGAGATTCCGGTACCGTCGAGCCCGTGCGCTCCGCATGGACCGGTCTCCTGGTGGCCGTCGTTGTGCTCCTCGCCGCGTCGGCGTTCGGCCTCGCGCGGCGGGTCCGCGACGGCCGGCTGCGGACCGTGGCCGATGCCGGCCACCGCGACCTGCTGTTGCGGCTCGGCGTGCGACCGGACACGCCGGTGACCCTGCTGCAGTTCTCCTCGGCGATCTGCGCCCCATGCCGGGCGACCGCGCGACTGTGCGCCGAGGTGGCGACGGCCACCGACGGCGTACACCATGTCGATGTCGACGCCGCCGTGCACCTCGACGCGGTACGGGCGCTCGGCATCATGCGGACACCGACCCTGCTGGTCGTCGACTCCGACGGCCGGATCGTGCGCCGCGCCGCGGGCCAGCCGCCGACCCGCGACGGTCTGACGGCCGCGGTCAACGCGGCCATGGCCGGCGGGAGCGCCCGATGACACCCGGTGGCCGGCGGGAGTGCCCGATGACGCTCGATCCGCGCGGTCCGCGCTTCGCCGCGACGATCACGTCGGTCGTGCTCGTCCTCGTCCTGGTGACCGGCAGCGGCTGGCTCGCGCTGGCCCAGGCCGTGGTGTTCGGAATCGGCGCGGTGAGCATCCGGCACGCCCCCTACCCGGTCCTGTACCGCCGGTTCGTCGCTGTCCGGCTGCGGCCGCCGACCGAGCGGGAGGCGGCGGAGCCGGTGCGCTTCGCGCAGGGCCTCGGCTTTGTCTTCCTGACCGTCGGTACGGTGGGCTACCTGGCCGGGGCTCCGGTCGTCGGCGTGGTTGCCACCGCGCTCGGGCTGGCCGCGGCGTTTCTGAACGCGGCGTTCGGGCTCTGCCTCGGCTGCGAGGTCTACCTGCTGCTACGCCGCCCGACCTCGCGAGCCTGAGCCGCGGCGCCGCCCGACCTCGCGAGCCTGAGCCGCGGCGCCGCCCGACCTGCCGAGCCTGATCCGCGCCCGCGGGCCACCGAGGGCCGGCCATGCCGGCCGGCGGGCTTACCGGGTGGCGGCTGCCCGGGTGGCCGGCCGCCGGCTCAGCCGGTGCGGCGGACGTCGAAGCCGCCGTCGGGCGACGGCCCCAGGAACTCCTGGCCGCGCATCCGGCACCAGGCGGGAATGTCGAGGGCGGCCGCCGGGTCGTCGGCGAGCACCCGGAGCACGGTGCCCACCGGCAGGTCGGGCAGGCGCCGTGCCAGCGCTATCACCGGCAGCGGGCAGCGCTGACCCCGGCAGTCGAGCACCTCGCCCGGCGTCCTCACCCGGTCCCGCCGAGCCCCGCACCGGCCGGACCGGGCCCCGCGAGCCCTGGACCGGCCGGACCGGGCCCCGCGAGCCCCGGACCGGCCGGACCGGGCCCCGCG
>JAVHWE010000033.1:0-8021 GCA_032160285.1 Micromonosporaceae bacterium
GCCGGCTGCCGTGCCTGCGCCAACGGGTGCGCCCGGCCTGGCTGCCGCCCGGCTCGGCGGTGTGGGTGGACGATGCCGTGTTCGATCTCAAACACCACATTCACCTCCACGACCTCGACGGCGGCGGTCGCGCGGACCTGACGGCGATGGCCGGCCGGCTGATGGCCGAGCCGCTCGACCTGGCCCGGCCGCTGTGGCAACTGCACCTGATAACCGGCCTGCGGAGCGGCGGATTCGCGGTACTCGTCAAACTGCACCACGCGATGGCTGACGGGCTGCGCGCGGTGGAACTGGGCGTCGGGTTGCTGGACGGATTCGGCGAACCGGAACGGTCCACGCGGCGCGAACCGGCGCCGGCACAGCATCCGTTCCCACCCCGGCAGTCCGCGCATGACGGGGCAGGGTTACCGGCGTTCGAGATGCCGGCGCCCGTGGCGACGGCGTCGGCGGGGTCGACGTCCGGGGTACCGGTCGTCGACGGGCCCGGATTGTCACCGGGCCTGACCCCCGCTCCGGCGCTCGCCCCCGCACTGGCCGCGCTGCTGTCCTTGGCCGCCCTGCCGTCGCTGCTCGCCCTGCCCGCCTTGCCCGCCTTGCCCGCCCTGCCGGCGCTGCCGGCTCTGCCCGCCCTGCCGTTTCTTGCCGCGCTGCCCAGCCTGCCGGACCTGCCGAGCGTGCGGGCGCTACTGGACGTAGCCCGGACGACCTCGCAGGTCGCCACGAACCCGGGCCGGCTGCGCGCGTGCCTGCAGGACGCGGTGGCATCGATGGCGGCCGCGCTTCCCGAGGCGATCCATCGCGAGGGCAGACTTCCCGACGCGCTCCACCAGGTGGCCGATGTGGTGGGTATCGCCTCATCCATCCTGTCCAACGCCCGGCTCGGCACGCTCGCCTCCTCGCTGGCGGCAACGCTGGCCGGAGGGGCATCGACCGGTACGGGGGAGAACGGGTCGGCGGCCGGTGCGCCGACCGGCAAGCGTCGGCTGGCCATCCTCCACCTCGACGTGGGCGAGATACGGCAGGTACGGAAGCGGCACGGCGGTACCGACAACGACGTACTGCTGGCGGTGATCACGGGCGCGTTACGTCACTGGCTGTCCCCCTTCACCGAGCGCGGTTCGATGCGAGCACTGGTCCCGGTCAGCCGCCGCAGCCGGCCGGACGAGCCAGGCCGCGGCAACGTGCTCTCCGGGTACCTGTGCGACCTGCCGGTGCAGGAGAAGGATCCGCTGACCAGGCTGCACAAGATCCGCGCCACCATGGACCGCAACAAGGCCAGCGGTTTCGGGCACGGCCCCGGCGCGATTCCGATCCTCGCCGACCGGGTACCGGCCGCGCTGCACCGGGTCACCGCACCGTTGACCAGACACGGCGCCAACCTGCTGTTCGACACCATGGTCACGAACGTGCCGCTGCCGGCACGGGCGATGTCGTTGGGCGGGGCGCGATTGCTTGCCGTGTACCCGATCGTGCCGTTGCCGCACGGTCAGGCATTCGGCATCGCGCTCTCGGCCTACCAGGGCCGGGTACACGTCGGGCTGCACGCCGACCAGCAGGCCGTCCCGGATCTGGACCGGCTCGCCGCCGCCGTACCATCCGCGCTGGCCAGCCTGACCGCCGCCTGACCTCCAGCAGCCGACCGGTCTCAGCGCGGGATCGATGGCAGCGAGGCATCCGGCGCCGCCACCTTTCGGGTCGCCGCTAGCCTTGTGGCATGACCATCCTGGGTATCGACGTCGGCGGATCGGGCATCAAGGGCGCTCCGGTCGATCTGGCCGAGGGTCAGTTGACCGAGGAGCGCTACCGTCTGGAGACGCCGCAGCCGTCCGATGTCACGAGCGTGGTCGCGGCGGTCAGCCAGGTCGCCAGCCACTTCGGTGACGCGACAAGCGTCGGTGTCACGTTCCCGGGTGTGGTGGTGGACGGGTTCATCCGGACCGCTGCCAACGTGGACCGGTCCTGGCTGGACGCGCCGGCGGCCGACCTGTTCACGACGGCTGTCGGGCTTCCGGTGACCGTGCTCAACGACGCGGACGCGGCGGGAATCGCCGAGATGACCTTCGGGGCCGGCCGCGGGCAGCGTGGCACCACGATCATGCTGACCTTCGGTACCGGTATCGGCAGCGCCCTCTTCGGAGACGGCCGGCTGTTCCCCAACACCGAACTCGGCCACCTGGAACTCCACGGCGAAGACGCCGAGCTGAGCGCCTCGGACCGGGCCCGCGAGGCCGAGGACCTGCCGTGGAGCGAGTGGGCACACCGGGTACAGAAGTACCTGCGGCACGTCGAGAACCTGTTGCAACCCGACCTGATCATCATCGGCGGCGGCGTCAGCAAGAAGGCCGACAAGTTCCTGCCCCATATCGATATCCGGACCAAAATCGTCCCGGCGACCCTGCAGAACAACGCCGGCATCATCGGCGCGGCACTGGTTGCCGCCGAGCGACGGTAGCGGCCCGCCGGCCAGCCGTGGCGACGGTCAGCCGGTGGCGACGAACAGGTCATCGAGCCGCGTGACGATGCGGTCGGCCAGGGCCAAGGCGTCCGGCGCCGGCGGGTACGCGGTGTGCGGTACCGCGACCACCCGCATCCCGGCGGCGTGAGCCGAACGCAGGCCGTTGCTGGAGTCTTCGACGGCGACGCAGTCACGGGGTGCGACGCCGAGCTTCGCGGCCACGGCGAGGTACACGTCGGGGAAGGGCTTGCCGCGGGGCACCTCCTCGGTCGACAGGGTCACCGCGAACAACGGGGTGAGCCCGGCCTCGGTCAGCACCGTGTCGATCAACCGGCGCGGCGACGAACTGGCCAGACCCAGTGGGTAGCGGTCGGCGGCGCGGCGTACCGCGTCAACGGCGCCGGGCAGCAGCGGCAGTCCGTCGTCGTAGCTGCGCGCCATCCGCTCGACCACGTCGGTCGCCACCCGCTCCGGCGGGTGCGGCACGCCGAGTTCGACGCTGAGGTACCGGGCCCACTCGCCGGTACTCATGCCCATCAGCCGCTGCTGGCTGTCGGGCTGCCAGCCGCCGCCGGTCTCGGCGACATAGCCGCGCCGGACCCGCTCCCAGACCGGTTCGGAATCGATCAGGACACCGTCGAGGTCGAAGATCACCGCGCGCACGCCGGCATTTGCGGAACCTGTCACCCGGCGACGCTACCGCTTCACCCACCAACCCGGGGTACGGTGCGGCCATGCGTACGGGTGACGAATATGTCCTTAAGTCCGGTCGGCGCGTCGCGGTACGCACGGTGGTGGACGGTACGGGGGACCTGACCGTCGTGATCTGCCACCCGGCTCCCGGTTCGAGCGCGTTCGACCCCGAGCCGGAGCAGACCTTCGCCCGCGGCGTCACGCTGCTGTCGGTCGACCGGCCCGGGTACGGCGGTTCCGAGCCGATGCCCGACGACCAGTGGACGAGTGTCTCGTGCGCCGCCGACGACCTGGCGCAGGTGCTCGACGACCGGCAGACCGGCCCGGTGGGGTTGGCCGGCTGGTCGGCCGGCGGCCGGGTGGCGATGGCCCTCGCGGCGCACCGCCCCGACCTCGTCGAGCGGCTCGCGGTGATCGCCACCCCGGCACCCGATGAGGAGGTGCCGTGGGTCCCGCCGGAGCAACGGGCCGCCCTCGAGGCGCTGCGCGGGCGGCCGCCGGGCGAGGTGTACGCCGAGTTGGCCGATCAGCTGCGCCCACTGCTGCCGGCCGACCCGCACGCCCCCCGTTCGCTGGCCGCGCTCGGCGCCGGCCCGGCCGACGCCGAGGCGTTGAGCGGCGGCGGGCGCGACCGGCTCGGCCGGATGCTCGCCGCGGCATACGCCCAGGGAGTGACCGGCCTGGCAGCCGACATCGCCGGGTACTGCCTACAGCCGTGGGGCTTCGAACCGGCCGGCGTCCAAACCAAAACCCTTCTGCTGTACGGGTCGCAGGACCCGGTCGCCGGTTCGCGGCACGGACGGTGGTGGCAGCAGCACCTTCCGGACGCCCGGCTGGAGATGGTGCCCGGCGCCGGGCACCTGCTGATGATCCCGCTGTGGAAACGGGTGCTGTCCCACCTCGCCCCGCACTGCAAGCGCTGAGGTGAAGATGGTGTTCACGGCGGGAGCTCCAGGATCGAATCGCGCAGTGCCGACCAGCGCAGCGAGTCCCGGATTCCGTCCGCGACCGACCGGGTCGGGCACCAGTCGAGCAATTCACCGACCAGGTCGGTACGGGTGAAGCAGCCCGCCGAGTCGCCCGGACGGCGGCCGGCCTCGATTGTCGGGATCGCCCGACCGGTCACCTCGGCGAAGATCGCCAGCAACTCCCGGACGGTGACCCCGGTACCGGTACCGACGTTGACGGCGCGGTAGCGGGTCGGCGCGTCCGGCGGCAGGACCCGGTCGAACCGGCGCAGGGCCTGGACGTGCGCCCGGGCCAGGTCCCAGACGTGGATGTAGTCGCGGACCCCGGAGCCGTCCCGGGTCGGCCAGTCCGCCCCGGTGAGCGTGAACGTCGTGCCACTCTCGGCAGCGATGATCATCCGACCGAGGACGTGGGTGGGGTGGCGTAGCTGCAGGCCGGTGCGCATCCGCGGGTCCGCGCCGATCGGGTTGAAGTAGCGCAGCGAGATGACCCGCAGGTCGTGGGCCCGGGCGGCGTCGGCCAGGACGGTCTCGGTGACCGCCTTGGTCCGGGCGTACGGGCTGAGCGGCTCCAGCGGGGAGGTCTCGTCGACGGCGAAGTCGTCACCGGGCCGGTAGATCGACGCCGACGAGCTGAACAGCAGCTTGCGGCAGCCGGCGTGGATCAGGTGTTCGATCAGCTCGATCGACTTGGCGACGTTCTCCCGGTAGTACCGCAGTGGCTGCTCGACCGACTCCGGTACGACGATCAGCGCCGCCGCGTGCACAGCCGCCTCGATGTCGGGGTGGTCGGCGAAGATCTTTCCGATCAGGTCCCCGTCGGCGATGTCTCCCCGGTAGAAGATCCGGTCGGCGACGAACTCGGCCCGGCCGGTGGCGAGGTTGTCCAGGATCACCGGGGTCATTCCGGCGTCGAGACAGGCCGACGCGATGGTACTGCCGATGAAGCCGGCACCGCCCGCGATCAGAATCTTCATCCGCTCAGGTCCACTCCCAGTAGAAGCCGACGACGGCCTGTTCGATCGGGCCGAACCGGCTGTGCGCGGCGAGGTCGTCGTCGAGTTCGACGCGCTGGCGGTCGACAATCCGGGCATGGTCGATGCCGTCCCAGCGGGCCAGCCACAGCCGCGCCGGTACCCGTCCCGGGTGGAACTTGACCCAGATGGTCACGTCGTCGGTCGCCCGTACTATGCCCCGGCGGAACTCCGGCGCCGGCGGTGTCTTGTAGAAAAAGGTCGTCCGCACCTGCGTCAACGTCGTCTCGCCGGCGGCGAGCGGCGTGGCCAGCAGGATGTCCACCGCGTACAGCGACTCGCTGAGCCGGTAGATCCGGTCGCCGACCCGGCCGCCGCGGATCACCTCGACCGCGAGCTCGTCGGTGTCGAACCGGTACGGGTAGTCGCCTAGACCGTCCACGACCGACCGGATGACCTGGATGGTCTGGTGTTCGGCGGGTGACCCGTCCGGGCCGAGGACATGCAGTTCGTGCAGGGCCAGCGTCTCGTGCCGCGGTGGACCGGTGTGCAGGCTCTCCTCGGAGAGGGCCTGGGCCTCGCCGGTGATGACGCGTACCGAATCGGTACCGCGGAGCAGTTCGCGCAGCCGCGCGGCGTCGCGCCCGTCGAGCGTGAACGCCTCGACGAACAGCCGCAGGACCTCCGGATCGAGGGCGGTACCGTCCAGCGCTCCCCGTACCGTCGGGGTGAGGTCCGTCGCGCCGTCGGCGCGCTCGCCGGGCATCCGCGCGATCGCGCCGCGCTCGCCGAGCACCCGGGCGATCGCCGTGAGGTCGAGCAGTCCCGGGTCCGCGCGCTCCGCGTGCCGCTCCCATCTGCTGCGGTAGTCCCCCGGGCGAAGTAGCAGCATCCGCAAGTAGGCGGACGTCTGTGCCACTTCGCCTGTCGACACGTCGATCACCTCCGCCAGTTTCACGTTCGCGTCGTCGCGCGCCGTTCCAGGCCCCCGCCTCGCATCCTGGTGCGTGGTCGTGCCAGCGTAGCGAGTCCGTCGGTAGGGCCGCCGGGCCGGGACCGGCCGAGCGGTACCCGGTCGGTTCCGGCCTGGGTATTGCCCTTTCAATTAAGTTTGTTTATCGTTCCTGGTCTATCCATCACATTTTCGCGCGAACGGTTACCGCACCTCTCACCACATAGCCGTGCCCCCGCACCCGCATCCGAAACCGGTGCGCCCGACCTCGGGAGAGGCCATGAACAAGCAGAGAGCCAGACTCGCCGCCGCCGGCACCTCGGCCCTACTGGTGATCGGGATGGTGGCCGCCAGCGCCACGTCGGCGAACGCGGCCGGTACCGTCACCGCAGCCTTCACCACCAGCAACTGGGTAACGGGGCAGACCGGTACCTACACCGTCACCAACGGCACGGCCAGCGCCATCACCTCCTGGACGGTCGAGTTCGACCTCCCGGCCGGCACCACGCTGGGCTCGGTGTGGGACGCGGTCGCCACCACGACGGGCAGCCACGTGGTGGCCCGCAACCAGCCCTACAACGGCAACCTGAACCCCAACGGGACGGCGACGTTCGGGTTCAACACCGCGGGCGGGGGCGCCCCGGCGAACTGCAAGATCAATGGCGCGGCCTGCGCCACCGGCTCGGCACCGGGCGCGCCGGCGCCGCCGCCGCCGACCACCACGCCGCCGACGACACCGCCTACCACCCCACCCACGACGGCACCGTCGGGCCCCGGTGGCGGTAGCAACCGGATCATGGGCTACTTCGCGGAGTGGGGCATCTACGGCCGTAACTACCACGTCAAGAACATCGAGACGTCCGGCACCGCCGCGAAGCTGACGAACATCAACTACGCCTTCGGTAACGTGGTGAACGGTCAGTGCGCCATCGGCGACTCGTTCGCCGACTACGACAAGGCGTACGCGGCCGCCGACAGCGTCAGCGGCACGGCGGACACCTTCGACGCCGGTGCGCTGCGCGGCAGCTTCAACCAGCTCCGCGAGCTCAAGGCGAAGCACCCCGGCCTGAAAATCCTGTACTCGTTCGGTGGCTGGACCTGGTCGGGCGGCTTCGCCCAGGCCGCGGCGAACCCGACCGCCTTCGCGAACTCCTGCTTCAACCTGGTGGAGGACCCGCGGTGGGCCGACGTCTTCGACGGCATCGACATCGACTGGGAGTACCCGAACGCCTGTGGCCTGAGCTGTGACGCGAGTGGCAGCGGCGCGCTGGCCACCCTGCTGGCGGCGCTGCGGTCGCGCTTCGGCCCGTCCGCACTGGTGACCGCGGCCATCACGGCCGACGCCAGCGCCGGCGGCAAGCTGGACCTGGCCAACTACGCCACCGCGGCGGCGTCGGTCAACTGGTACAACGTGATGACGTACGACTTCTTCGGCGCCTTCACCCCGGCCGGCCCGACGGCACCGCACTCGCCCCTAATGGCGTACCCCGGTATCCCGACGGCAGGCTTCAGCGGCAACGAGGCGATCCAGAAACTGGTCGCCAAGGGCGTAGCCCGCAACAAGCTCCTGCTGGGTGTCGGCTTCTACGGTCGCGGCTGGACCGGCGTCACCCAGGCCGCCCCTGGTGGTAGCGCGACCGGAGCGGCCCCCGGCACGTACGAGGCGGGTATCGAGGACTACAAGGTCCTCAAGAACACCTGCCCGGCGACCAGCACCATCGGCGGTACCGCGTACGCGTTATGCGGCAACAACTGGTGGAGCTACGACACGCCGAGCACCATCAGCGGCAAGATGAGCTACGCCAAGACACAGGGCCTCGGCGGCTCCTTCTTCTGGGAGCTCAGTGGCGACACCACCAATGGCGAGCTGATCAACGCCATGCGGTCCGGCCTCGGCTGACCGGCACGCTCTGACGAACCGCCCCCGGTGCCTCCGGCACCGGGGGCGGTTTCGCGTCGCGGGTCAGCCGGTGACGATG
>JAVHWE010000400.1:0-5354 GCA_032160285.1 Micromonosporaceae bacterium
GTTGCCGGCGGCTCTGCGGTTGCCTGTTCGACGCGGTCGTTGGTGGTCGATGCCCGCGTCACGAGCGGTAGGTGCGGTAGGCGCCGACCGGTGGTTCGCCCCCGCCGGTCCACGCTGAATCCGGGGAAGCCACCAGCCGCACAGGCAAGTCCCGCAAGGGATCAGGCGTACGCACGGTCGCGGGTGTCTCGGGTGCCCCGGGCCGTGCGTACGCCTCCTTTGTATGTCGGGCCCGGATGCGGCGGGTGCGACCACGGCCGGACCGGCCGAAATTGGCGCGATCCTCGGCTGCCGGCCGTCGCGTCACGCGGTTACGGTCGGGCGCATGGACCGCCTGACCGAGATCACGTTCCGGGTGCCCCGGACGCCGTCATCACATACCTTCCTCACCGATCTGTGCACCCTTCTCGCCGAGGTGAGGTACGCCGAACCCGTTGCGTCGGCCGGTTCACCCGGCGGAGCGGTTGACCGCCTGGCCCTCACGCCACCAAGGCCGGCTGGCGCGCGTCCGGTGACGGCGTTCGAGCTCGCCGACGTGTCAGCACCGGAGGTCACCCTCGACACCGGCCAATCCATCGACGTCGTGGGCGGCGACCCGTCCGATGAGCCGACCCCGGCGGTCCGGGTCGAGATGGCCGACCTGACCCGGCGTCTCGCCGGGCATGTCCAACGGGTCGATCACACGGGCGTGAACCTGCCGACCTGCGCCGCCTCGCCCCAGCGGTGGCGGCATCTTGTGGGTGCGCTGGCCTCGGCGTCGACCATGTACCGCTACCCCACCGGCGAGGAGTGGCCGTTCGTCCTTCCATCGACGTCCGCTGAGGTCCTCGATGACATCCGCGACTTCGCGGTCGGCCGCGAACCCAGGTTCGAGCTGGTCTACGACCCGTGGCTGACGCAGACGGCGTGGCAGTTCGCGCTCTGGACCGACCTCACCCGCGCCGAGCTGGAGCTGCTGTTCCCCGAGCCGGAGGGGATCACGTTTCCCGGTCTTGAGGAGGTCTTCCGCGTCGTCGGCGTCGATCACCCGTGGCCGGGCCTGAGTATCCGATTCGACCTGTGCTACCGCATCGAGGACGGCCCGTCTGACTGGGAAACCGGTGAGTGGCTGGTCACCGAGGGCGGCCGCATCCGCTGAGCCCCGGTCGGCTGGCCGAGGCCCCGGGTCGTTGACCGGGTCAGCGGCGGCGGAGGAACACGTGCTGCCAGAGCAGACCGGCGATGAGCGCGCCAGCCAGCGGTCCGAGCAGGTAGACCCAGCCGTTCGGGAACGAACCCTGCGCCAGCGCCGGCCCGACCCAGCGGGCCGGGTTCATCGCGGCACCGGTCAGCGGGCCGCCGGCCAGCACCCCCATCGCGATCGCCGCGCCCATCGACAGGCCGGCCAGGCGGCCGCTGGCGCGGTAGTCCGCTTCGGTACCCAAGACCACCGATACCAGGAGAAAGGTGAGCAGCGTCTCCACCAGCGCGCCCTGCCCGAAGGCGACGCCCGGCCGCAGCCGTGGAATGCCACCGGCGATATCCCCGCCGGCGAGGCTGGCCCGGGCGAGCAGGCCGCCCACGATCGCGCCGGTGAACTGCCCGGTGACGTTGCACCCGGTCTGTACCCCGCTCAGCCGGCCGGTGGCCCACAGCGTCGCGGTGATCGCCGGGTTGAGGGTGACGCTGGCCACGGTGGCCGTCGCGGACACCAGGACCGCCACCGTCAGTCCCTGCGCCAGCGCCACGGCCAGCAGGTTCTTCGTACCGTTCCCGAACAGCCCCGGACCACCAGCGGTCAACACGAGCACAGTGATGTACGTGAGGCCGAGCGTGCCGAACGCCTCCGCCACGGCCGGCATCAGCACGCGGACCGGGCCACCGCCGGTACCCCGGTCGTCGAAGGTGCGGTGGCGCGCCCGCGGACCGGTGTCGCGGGCGATGATATGGGTCACACCGGTAGTATCGGCCGCAACGTGCGCGAATGGAGGAAATCGGCCGCCTCGCCTGCTTCAGGAGGTCAGCAGCAGCGCCGGGTACGGATGGAGCAGAAAGTCCCGGTGCGAGATGTCCCAGCCGTACCCGCCGGTGTTGGCGAAGACGAGCAGATCGCCGACCCGCAGCCGCTGCACCCGCTGACCGCGCGTGAGCACGTCCCGCGGTGTGCACAGCTCACCGACGGCGTCGACCTCGGCGTCGCGGACCTCCGGCCGCTCGAACGGGTACGGCCAGTCCTCGACCGGCGTCACCGTGAACGGGTGGCTGTACCCCCACGCCGCCGGGAGCCGGAAGTGGTGAGTGCCCCCGCGCAGGACCGCGAACCACCGGCCGTGGGTGTTTTTCAGGTCGAGCACCTCGGCGGCGTACCACCCTGCTGCCGCCACAAGGTAGCGGCCGGGTTCGACGGCTAGCGTCACCCCGGCCGGCAGCACGACGCCGGCCAGCCCGCACCGCAGCGCCGCGAGATCGAACCGGGTCCCGCGGGTGTAGTCGACACCGAACCCGCCGCCGACATTGACGTACTCCAGTGCCATGCCCAGGTCGGCGGCGGCCCGAACCGACCACGCCACCGCGTCGAGGATGTACGCCGCGTGCGCCGCCGCGTCGAGATTGTTCGAGACCGCGTGCAGGTGGAACCCGATCAGCCGGACCGCCGGGAGCTGCCGTGCCAGCCGTACCGCATCGGTGAGGGTGGACTCGTCGAACCCGAAGGGTGTCGGCACCCCGGTCATCCGGTGGCTGCCGGCCGGTACGACCCCGGCCCGGTTCACGCGCAGCGCCACCCGTACCGGTATCCGGGCCGCGGCCTCCGCCGCGACGAGCGCGAGCCGCCGCAGCTCGAGCAGGCTCTCCGCGTGCACGATCGCGCCGGCGTCGACCGCCGCGGCCAGTTCGGCATCGGTCTTCGCCGGCCCGGCGAAGGCGAGCGTCGTCGCGGTCGTCGCCGTCGGTGCTTGCGGTCTTGCCGTCTCGGTCGACGCGGCCGGCGTCGGTGCCTGCGCGGCCGTCGCCCGTCTGACCAGCGCGAGCTCGCCGCCGGACGCCACGTCGAAGCCGTCCACCTCGCCAGCCAGGGCCGCCACCACGCCCAGGTGGCCGTTGGCCTTGACCGCGTACAGCAGGAGCGTCCCCGGTGGCAGTGCGGACCGGACGGCGGCGGCGGTGGCCCGCAGCACCGACCGGTCGTACACGTACGCGCAGACCGGGCGCCGCACCGACCGCAGCGCGTCGACGACCGCCCCCGGGATCACCACAGCGGGTTTCGGACCGGCACGTACCGGTCGCCGTCGCCGTACAGCCGCATCTGTACCAGCGCCTTGTGCGGTACCGATGGCGCGGTCAGGAACGCGTGGTCGGCGGCCGCGTCGACGGCTACCGTCGGGTCGCTGCGCAGCTCGTCGTACACCTCGTCGATCACCGCCCGCACCGACCGCCAGGCCCGGTCCTCGTCCAGGCCGTGCGTGCAGACCAGGCCGACGACGAGCTCGCCCAGGTGTGCCTGCAGCGCCGAGTAGGCCAGCTTGGCGCGCATCACGTTGACGTCGTCGGTGCCGATCACCGAACCGGGCCACAGCGTGACCGGATGCCCGCGCGCCGCAAACCGGGGCAGGTGCAGCCGGAGCCCGGCGAAGTCACGCAGGACCAGCCGGTGCGGCACGCCGTGGCAGAACGTCGGCACGCAGTTCTGCAGGTGCGCCTCGATCGCGATCCCGTGCCGGGTGGCGAGCCGCAGCAGTGGCGGCAACAGCAGCCGCGCGTACTCGTCCACGAACGCGCTCGCGGCGGCGCCGCGCGCGGTGATGCGACGGGTCGACGCGTACCGGTCGACCAGCTCGGCGAGGACGGTGCCCCCGGTCGACGCGGCGTACAGCGCGCCGCCGGGTACGGCCAGCTCGCCGGGTACCACCAGGCCGTCCAGGCCGCGCCGGATGATCGCGCCCAGGTCGCGGTGACGCTCGCCGACCAGGGCCGACGCTCCGGCCTCCTCGGTGAGCAGCAGGATCCGCGGTTCGCCGGCCAGCACCCGGTGCAGCAGCGCCGACAGCGCCGGTCCGTTGCGGGTACTCGCGACCGAGATGGTCCGCCGGGTCGAGGTCACCTGGATATCCAGGGACACCTTCAGGTACCGGCGGGGATGGCCGGGCCGCGGATCGAGCAGCAGCGTGCGCAGGGCGGCCGTGGGCGTGGCGGTGAGCGTCACACCGTCCAGCGGGACCACCGCCCCGGCCCGGATCAGCCCCCGGTACCGCTCGCGCAGCACCCGGTCGAGCTGCCACCCGTGTACGGGCTGTACCGCGTAGCCGGGCCGATGCGCCGACACGTCCACGACTCTCCCGAGGTCGTCGCCGACGTGCAGGTCACGGCGGACCGCGACGAACCCGACCGTGGTAGCCGGTGACTCCAGATCGTGGGCGAGCGCGTCGGCGATACTCCAGCCGAGCCGGGTACGCCCGCACGGGTGCAGGTTGTGCCCCTCGGTGGACAGCCGCTCGAACTGGACCATCTGGTCGTCGGGGGAGAGGGCGGCGACCCGGTCGAGGGTGCCGGGTGCCGGGCGCCGGGCGTATGCCAGGGCCATCTTCACCGCCGCGTCGGCCAGTTCGATGGCAAGGTCGCCGCCGCCGAGGCGCGCGGGCAACTCACGGAGAACCCCGGCCGGATCGCGGACGAGGCGGATCTCGACCCGATCGAAGGCGTGCCTGGTCACCCCGTCGACGAACCCGCCCGAGCGACCGGCGAACCCGGAGAGCCGACCGGGCTCGCGGAGGCCGGCGAGGTCCTCGCGGTAGGCCGCACCGACCAGGCGGCGCGCCACGGCCTGAACCGCCCGCGGCAGCGCGTCGGCGAACGCCGCGGCCAGCGACGGCGCGACGACGGCGAGTTCGGCCCGGGCCGCCACGACCGCGGCGGTCAGCGCGTCCGCAGGTCGGCGGGTAAGCATGGTCGACGCCGGTGCGCTGCGCGGCGGGCGGCCCATCAGGCGGCCAGCGGGTTGTCACGGAAGGTCCACAGGTCGGCGAGCGGATCGTCGGCCAGCCGCATCGCGGTGGTCGCCTTGACCGGCCACGCCCGGGTTCGCAGGGCGAGCTCATCGCCGCGGGCCGCTGTCGGCAACGCCCGGTAGCTGCCCGCGAGGGCCCGGTCGGCGATTCGCCACAGCGGGGCCGGATCCAGGTCGTAGGTCCGGACCAGTACCGCCACCAGCTCACCCACCACTGTGGACAGCATCGCGGCGACGAGTTTGGCGCGCAGTACCTCGGGGTCGTCGCAGACCAGGTCGCCACGCAGCGGCGGCACCTCCAGACCGCCCGCGGCCAGGCGGCGCGGGCTGACGCGGACCCCGCCGAGATCGCGGTACAGCAGTCGCACCGGTC
>JAVHWE010000512.1:0-5024 GCA_032160285.1 Micromonosporaceae bacterium
ACCGGCATCCCGCTGCGGTACGACCTGGACCCGCGACTGCGCCCGGTCACACCCGGTGGCACGTACCTCGACCCCGCCGCCGCCGCAGCCGCCGCCGCCGCGGTAGCCAACCAGGGCCGCTAACCGGCTGGCGGCAGGGCCCGCCGGTCAGACCGCGTGTGCGGCGAGCGGGGCCCGCCGGTCAGGCGGCGTTTGCGGCGAGCGGGTCAGGCGGCGTTTTCGCCGGTGACGAGGAAGACGACGTGCCCGCCGACGTTGACGGCGTGGTCGGCGTACCGCTCGTAGAAGCGGCCGAGCAGGGCGGCGTCCACGGCGGCCTCGACGCCGTGCGGCCAGTCCGGCCCGAGTACGAGCTTGAACAGCTGCCGGTGCAGGGCGTCCATGGCGTCGTCGTCGCGCTCGAGCTGGGCGGCGGCCACGGCGTCGAGGTGGTTGAGGGCCTCGACGATCTTCCCCGCGAGCAGGTCGGCGATCTCACCCATCCGCTCGACGACGTCGGTCAGCTCCGGCGGTACCGCCGAGGCGGGGTACCGGCGCAGGGCGGTCTTGGCGACGTGGCCGGCGAGCGCGGCCATCCGGTCGAGGTCGGCGCCCACGTGCAGGGCGGTCAGCACGACCCGCAGGTCGGAGGCGACCGGCGCCTGGCGGGCGACCACGTCGTACACCTTGTCCTCGACGATTCGGGACAGCGCGTTGATCTCCGGATGGCGGTCCAGAACCTGCTCGGCCTCGGTACGGTCGGCCTTGAGTAGGGCATTGGTGGCGTTGCGCATGGCGGCCCGCACGTTCTCCGCCATCAGTACCAGCGTGCGACTGACCTGGGCGAGGTCGGCCCGGAACTCTTCGCGCATGACACTCCTGAACGTGGTCGGCGGCCCCAGGCTAGGCCGGACCGACGTCTCGCCGGTGAAGGGGCGTGAACACGGCCGGGCGGCCGGGTGAACACTCGGCGACGAGGCCCTGATTGCCCCGTCGTGTCCGGTAGGGCACCGGCCCGGCGCCCTACCATCGGTTGCGTGCCGTCCGGATTACCGCTGGCCGTGTGCGCCGCTGTTGGTCTGATCGTCGGCGCGTCCGTGCTCATGGGCCTCGTGCGTGTCGAGGGTACCCCGCTGCTTCGGCGTACCCTCGGGGTCGTGTCGACAGGGTCGAGGAGAGACCGTGCGGTGGATACCGGTCCCGGCGGTGGCACGCTGGCCGCGGCGGCCGCGCAGCCGGCCGCCGAGGTGGCGGTGAGCCGGGCCGCGATGGCCGCGTTGCGGGTCGGCGTGCTGCTGCTCGACTCCGACGACCATCCGGTGCTGGCCAACCCGGCGGCCCGGGCCATGGGCCTGGTTCGCGGCCGCCCGGATGGCGTCGTCGACGCCCACACCATCGTGCGTACCCTCGCCGGCCAAGTGCGGCGGTCCGGGGTGAACCGCGAGGTCGAACTGGAGCTGCCCCGCCCGCGCGGTATCGAAGGCAGCAGCGCCGAGCCGCTCGGGGTGCACGTGCGCGCGTCGGCGCTCGAGGACGGCCACGTCGTGGTCGAGGCTGCCGACGTCACCGAGGCGCACCGGGTCGCCCGGGTCCGCCGCGATTTCGTGGCCAACGTCAGCCACGAGCTGAAGACGCCGGTCGGCGCACTGCAACTGCTCGCCGAGGCATTGCTCGAGGCGACCGACGACACCGCCGACGAGGCCGGCACCCCGACCGCCGACCTGAGCGCGGCGCGGCGCTTCGCCGAGCGGATCCAGCGCGAGTCGACGCGGCTCGGCCGGTTGGTCAGCGAGCTGCTCGAGCTGTCGCGGCTGCAGGGCGCGGAGCCGCTGCCGGAGCCGCAGGCGGTCACCATCGACCGGATCATCGCGGAGGTCATCGACCGCACCCGTACGCCCGCGTCGGCCAAGGACATCGAGGTCGTGTTCACCGGGGCCCGGGAGCTGGTGGTGTTCGGCAGCGAGAGTCAACTGGTGACGGCCCTGACCAACCTGGTGGAAAACGCCATCGCGTACTCGCCGGAGGACACCCGGGTCACGATCAGTACGCACGTCGCGTCCGACCATGTCGAGCTGCGCGTGGTCGACCAGGGCATCGGCATCGAGCCGCGGGACCTGGACCGGATCTTCGAGCGGTTCTACCGGGCGGACAAGGCGCGGTCGCGTGCGACCGGCGGTACCGGGCTCGGCCTGGCCATCGTCAAGCACATCGCGACCAACCACGCCGGCCGGGTCGATGTCGCCAGCACGGTGGGCGAGGGATCGACATTCACCTTGCGGCTGCCCGCCCGTCCCCCCGATGCTTCACTCCCGTTACCTCGATCGGTTGAGATCGGGCCGCGGTCCGTTGGCTAGGCGCTTGTTCGCAGAAGGGCAGGACGTTGTCGCGAGTGCTCGTGGTGGAGGACGAGGAGTCGTTCTCCGACGCCCTGTCGTACATGCTGCGCAAGGAGGGCTTCGAGGTTTCGGTCGCGGCGACCGGGACCGAGGCGATGACCGAGTTCGACCGTACCGGCGCTGACATTGTGCTGCTCGACCTGATGCTGCCTGAAATGTCGGGTACGGAGGTATGCCGGCAGCTCCGGGCGAGGTCGCACGTACCGATCATCATGGTCACCGCCCGGGACAGCGAGATCGACAAGGTCGTCGGACTGGAGATCGGTGCCGACGACTACGTCACCAAGCCGTACTCGCCGCGTGAGCTCGTCGCCCGGATCCGGGCCGTGCTGCGTCGCCAGATCGGTGAGTCGACCGAGTCGACCCCGCCGACGCTGTCGGCCGGCCCGGTGCGGATGGACGTCGACCGGCACGTGGTCACCGTCGGCGGCGGCGCGGTCGGGTTGCCGCTCAAGGAGTTCGAACTGCTGGAACTGCTGCTGCGCAACGCCGGCCGGGTACTCACCCGCGGTCAGCTCATCGACCGGGTGTGGGGCGCCGACTACGTCGGCGATACCAAGACCCTCGATGTACACGTGAAACGGCTGCGCTCCAAGATCGAACCGGAACCGTCCACGCCGCGCTACATCGTCACCGTGCGCGGCCTGGGGTACAAGTTCGAGCCCTGAGCGGGCCGCGGCGCCTCAGTCGCCCGCGGTCGCCGGGTGCACCGCGACCAGACCCAGCCTGGTCCGGGCGGCGCACAGCTCGGCCAGCTTCGCGTACGCTCGCTCGCCGATCAGCGCGGTCAGCTCCGGCGCGTACTCGAGGTACATGGGTTGGGTTCCGATGTGGGCCTCCGGTGACGACGTGCACCACCAGTGCAGGTCGTGGCCGCCCTCGCCCCAGCCGCGCCGGTCGAATTCGCCGAGCACCGACAGCAGGAGCCGGGAACCGTCCGGTCTCTTGATCCACTCCTGGTCCCGGCGGATCGGCAACTGCCAGCACACGTCCGGCTTGTACTCCAGCGGATGCACCCCGTCGCGCAACGCCTGCCCGTGCAGGGCACAGCCGCCGCCGCCGGGGAAGGTCGCGTCGTTGAGGAAGACGCACGGCTGCCCCTCACCCCGGGTTGCGGTGCGGCGGGCCGGGGTCTCGCCGTCGATGGTGTCCACCTCGGTGTAACCCTTGAACCCGCGCCGGAAATGCTGCCAGGCCCCGGGGGTCAGCTTCTTCGCCGCCGCCCGTACCCGCTTCTCGTCGTCGGTATCGGTGAAGAACGCGCCGTGTGAGCAGCAGCCCTCGGCGGCGCGGCCGGCGACGATGCCGTGGCAGCCGCGGGCGAAGATGCACGTCCAGCGCGACAGCAGCCAGGTCAGGTCGGCGCGGACGAGGTGCTGCGCGTCGGCCGGGTCGATGAACTCCAGCCACTCGCGCGGGAAGTCCAGGTCGACCTCCCGGCTTCGCGGGTCACCGGGGTCGACGACGCCGACGGCAATCTCCACCACGCCGCCTACGGTACGCGTCTGCGGGGTGGCCCCGGCGGGCGTACGCGGCAGGCGGGTGGATCCGGGGCGGCGGCGTGGGCGGGTCGGGCGCGGTCACATTAGGCTGAAGTTGTGACGTCCGTCCTCCTTTCGACCTCGTCGGTGTTCCCGGAGCCCACCGCCGCCGCCTTCGAGGTGGCGGCCATGCTGGGCTACGACGGGCTCGAGGTGATGGTCTTCAACGACGCGGTCAGCCAGGACATCGGCGCGCTTCGCGGGCTGTCCGAGCACTACGGGGTACCGGTGATGTCGGTGCACGCCCCGTGCCTGCTTGTCACCCAGCGGGTGTGGAGCACCGACCCGTGGGAGCGGCTGCGGCGCTCCGCCGAACTCGCCGACGCCTTCGGCGCCCCGATCGTGGTGGTGCACCCGCCGTTCACCTGGCAACGCGACTACGCCCGGACCTTCGCCGCCGGCCTGCGCGAGGTGACCTCCTGCCACCCGGGCGTGGAGTTCGCGATCGAGAACATGTACCCGGTCCGGATGGCCGGTCGCGAGTTCGTGCCGTACTCGCCCGGTTGGGATCCGACCACGGCCGGCTTCGACGCGTACACGTTGGATCTGTCGCACTGCGCGGCGTCGCGCTCGGACGCGCTGGCGATGGCCGATGCGATGGGCGGACACCTCGCCCACGTGCACCTCGGCGACGGGGTCGGCGAGGGCCGCGACGAGCACCTGGTTCCCGGGCGCGGCAACCAGCCGTGCGCGGAGTTGCTGGAGTCACTCGGGCCACGCGGGTACCGCGGCACCGTCGCGGTCGAGGTGTCCACCCGCCGGTCGGCCAGCCGGGCCGAGCGCGAGGCCGACCTCGCCGACGCGCTCGCCTTCGCCCGGCTGCACCTTCCGCTGCCCCGTCAGCACGGCCCGGTCGGCACGGCACCCGGCGCCGGTTGACCGGTTTGGCGGCACCCCGCCAGCGTGCCGCGCGTCTGGTGGGGTGGCCGTCAGGCCGCCGTACCGGGTTCGGATTGCGGGCCCGCCACCGGCACCGGATCCACGTCCGGATCCGATTCGGCGGCGCGCTTGCGGGCCCGGTGGGCGGCGACGTGTGAACGGGTGGCGCAGCGTTCCGAGCAGAAGCGACGGCAGCAGTTCGACGAGGTGTCCAGATAGACGTTGCCGC
>JAVHWE010000533.1:0-4681 GCA_032160285.1 Micromonosporaceae bacterium
GTGCCGCCCACGCGGCGGATGACCTCCACCGACCTGCTGGGCGCGCTGCGGTTCGTCGAGCGGAGGTTCGACCACCGTCCCGCGCCGGTCGGGGAGCTCGACGCGGCGACGCCGCCACAGCAGGTACGCACGACACCACCACCGACCATCGCATCGTGACCACGGGAGTAGTCCATGACGCAGACGTCCATCGGTAGCCAGATCCCGGCCGGCCCGTTGCCGCCCGGACCACGGGCGCACCTCACCTCACCGGTGACGCGGGCGGCCCTGCGCGTCCAGAACGCCATCGTCGCGGCCACCCGCGACTACCTCGGCATGTACGGCTTCACGGAGATGATGCCGCCGGTCATCGGCCCGGTGACCGACCCGGGCGTACGCGGCGCGAAGCAGATCGACGTGGACTTCTACGGTCACCGGTACAAGCTGATGACCAGCGTCATCCTGTACAAGCAGGCCTCACTGCTGGCGTTCGACAAGATCTTCTACATCGCACCGAACGTGCGGTTGGAGCCGCTGGAGACGGCCGGTACCGGTCGGCACCTGGTCGAGTTCACCCAGATCGACGTCGAGGTGGCGGGCGCGAGCCGCGACGACATCCTCGACCTCGTGCAGAACCTGCTCCGGTACATCGTCACCTACGTCCTGAGCGAGTCCAAATTGGACCTGGCGACGCTCGGCCGGGACCCGGAGGTGTTCACGCCGTTGCTGCGCGACGACTTCGAGCGGCTCACCCACGCCGAGGTGGTCGCCCGGCTGCGCCGCCTGTCGCATCTGCAGAGCACCGACGCGGAGATCGATTGGGCGGGCGAGAAGCTCATCTCCGAGCAGACCGACCGGCCGTTCTTCATCGTGGACTACCCGAAGGGCTCCCGCGGCTTCACCGACGGGGAGTCCCGTGTGGAGCCGGGCATCCTGCGCAACTTCGACCTCATCGCCCCCGCCGGGTTCGGCGAGCTGTGCAGTGGGGGTGAGCGCGAGTACGAGTACCGCCGGCTCATCGAGCGGATGCGCGAGACCGGGGAGAATCCCGCCAAGTACACCTGGTACCTGGACCTGGCCCGTGACGGCCTGCCGGCCAGTGCGGGCTTCGGGCTGGGGCTGGAGCGGTTGACCCGCTACGTCGCCGGGCTGGACGCGGTGTGGCAGGCCAATGCCTACCCGAAGCTGCCCGGGATCGCGTCGCCGTGACCCGGGCCGGCCGAGCGGCCCCTGCCGACGACGGCATCCGGGCACCGCAGCTACCGGAGATGCTCATCCGCGGCCGGGCCCGCGCGGGTACCGCCGCCGCCTTCCCCGACCTGGCGGACTACGGGCACACGCTGTTCGGCGCGGTACCGGGGGGCGGGCCCGACGCCGACGAGCTGGACTCGGCCCGGGTCGTACCGCCGGTGTTCGTGCCGCGCCGGCTGGAGAAGATGTTCGACCTCGGGCGCGAACCGCTCTACGGCGACGTCGACCTGGCCTGCGCCGTCGGCGGGTTCGCCGCGCCGCTGCCGGTCTTCCTGTGTGCGTTCGGCTCCACCCGGGTCACCGGCGGCGGGTTCGGCGTGGCCGCCAGCGGGCAGGCCGGCCGGCTGGGCATCCCGATGGTCATCGGCGAGAACGTGGTGGGAATGCACGGGTACGGCCGTGCCGCCGACGACGCCGGACGCGGGCTCCTCGGCCGGATCCGCGCCTACGCCGACGCGGCGCCCGACGGGCTGGGCGGCGTGGTGGTTCAGCAGAGCACCGAGGACGCCGACGCCGAGGTGTGGAACCTGGTCTACAGCGATCCGGACGCCACCGCGTTGATGGACAGCGGACGGCTGGCGTTCGAGTTGAAGGTCGGCCAGGGCGCGAAACCGGGGCTGGGCGGCATGACCGTCCTGTCGCGCGCGGCGGCGGCCGCGGTGGCGGCGCGGTACTCGGTGGACGCGGCGTTCGGCCGGGATGCCGAGGCGGTACTACGCTGCGCCAGCCCCGGCACGTTCACCGAGGAGATCCTCCGCCAGCAGGTGCACCTGATGCGCAACAACTATCCGCGCGCGCGGGTCTGGGTGAAGCTGCACCCGGGCCGCGACGTCGGGCACGCCACGCGGGTCGCCTGGGCCGCTGGCGCGGACGCGGTCACGGTGGACGGCGCCGAGGGCGGCACGGGCTGGGCACCGACGGTCTTCCTGGACCAGGTCGGGCTGCCGCTGGCGGAGTGCCTGCGCCGGATCGGCAAGCACGACGGCACGCTGCTGGTGTCCGGGCGGATCTGGGAGGGCGCCCGGGCACTGAAGTGCCTGGCCATGGGCGCCTCGGCGGTCGGTCTCGGCCGGGCCGCGCTGCTCGCGGTGGGCGAGGACCGCGAGCACGGGCTGGTGCGCCTGGTGCGCTGCCTGGAACTGGAGCTACGCCTGCTGGTGAGCGCGCTCGGCAAGTACACCCTGTCCGATCTGAGCACCGACGACCTCTGGTTCCCGAAGGAGACCACGTGATCAACTACGACGGCCGGACGTTCCGCAAGGTCAGCGAGGACCCCGACGCGCCGACGACGGTGTACCGCCAGCGCGACAACCTGGTGTGGGCCGAGCTGACCGGCGGCGGCGTCCGGCTCGGCTCGCTGACCGGGCTGTGCGCCGAGGACGGCACGATCGAGTTCGCGTACACCAAGGTGATGTTCTCCGGCGCGGTGATCTCCGGTCACAGCGTCAACACGCCGGAGTTCCTGCCGGACGGTCGGATCCGGCTCAACGAGCGGTGGGAACGCTTCGGTCGGCACGCGGAGTGGGGCACCTCGGCCATCGAGGAGACCTGAAGCCGTTACCAGTGCTCACAGCGGGTACCGCTCCAGGTACGCGGTCCAGACCTTCTTCGGCACGGTCATAATCCACGCGTTGACGACGAGTTCCCGCATTTCGTCGTAGTCCAGAGTGGACAGCCAGGCGCGCACCCACTGGTAGCGCAGGTCGGGGGGTAACACGTGGAACTTGTCCGGCTCGGCGGCCACCAGCGCCTCCCGCCCCTCCCTCGGGTATCCGAACCCCAACACCGTTTCGTCGCGGGACAGCGCCAGGAAGACGATCCGACCGACCCGCCACTTCACGCGGTCCCTGACCAGTACCTCGTAGGCACGTGGGAGGGAGGACGCGATCTCGCGGACGTCGTCTACGGTGACCACGCGCACCCTCCCGGTTCGACGCCCCGGCGCGGTGATGGTGACCCAGCGAGGCGCTCATCCACCGTATCCGCCCAGTAGTCCGCAGGCGCGGATGGGGCGTCGCATCAGATGCTGCCCGGCGTAAACCATGACGCCGTCGGGCGCGAGCGGGGTCGGCGTCCGTCGTCGCTCGGCCGCCGGGCGACTCCGCTGCCCCCGCCGGTCCACCGGCACCGCGGCCGAGGCGGCGTCCCGCTGCACCGCCGCAGGCGCGGCGTCCCGCTGCACCGCCGCGGTGAACGCGCCGACCAACCGGGACACGCGGTAGCGTCCGGCCACGGTGGCCCGGGTCACCAGACCGGCGTCGACCAGCGATTCGAGCATGTCATCGGCCCAGGCGATGCTGGTATTCGCAGCGGCCGCCAGGCCGATCGCCGTCGTCCACCCGGCACCGACCTGGCCCAGCCGGTGCAGGGCCCGCCGGCCGGCCGGCGACAGACCCCGGTACGCCGAGGCGAGCCGGTCGCGAACGTTCACGTCGCCGACGCTGAGGTTGTCCAGCAACCGGTCCCCGCCGACGAGCAGTCCGGCCGTGTAGGCGATCGTCCGTTCGGGTCGTGCGGCGATCATCCGGCCGACGATGTTGACCGCGAGCGGCAGATCCTCACACATTTCGGCCAGCGCGTCGGCGGCATCGCGTTCCGCCAGGACGCGCTCGGCGCCGGCAAGCCGGCCGAGCAAGGTGATCGACTCCTGGCGGGTGAAGCCGTCCAGGTCGACGCGGTGCACCCCGTCCAGCCCGAGCAGCCGAGCCCGGCTGGTCATCACGACCTGGCTGTGCGTCGCGCGCCCCAGCAACGGCCGGACCTGGTGCTCGTCGCGGACGTTCGCCAGCAGTACGAACAGCCTGCGGTTGGCCAGCAGGGACCGGTACAGCCCGAGCAGCTGCGTCGGCTCGTCCGGCAGGAGCGGTGACGGCAGGCCCAGTGCCCGCACGAATCCGCGGATGATACCGAGCGTCGATCCGGTGCCCGGCTCGCCGGCGCCCAGGTCGGCGTACAGCTGACCGTCCGGGAAATCGGCGGCGAGGTCGTCGGCCAGCCGCAGCGCGAGCGCCGACTTGCCGATACCGATCGGTCCGCTGATCAGCAGCGGCGTCGTGGCCGATCCGGCCCGTCCAATGATCGCGGACGCAGCGGCGAGCGCCGCCCCGCGCCCGACGAACGTGGCCGGACCCATCGGCAACTGCGCCGGGCGGGCCTCACCCGCCAATGCGCGAAGCAGCGGCCGGGACCGCTCCGCGTCGCCCGGGGCGCGGGCCGGGCCGGCCAGTGCCGGCTGTCGCTCCGCGCGCGGTTGCGGCGTCGCCGTCGAGGTCCCGGCAACCGTTCGCCAGCGTCGTTCCCAGGCCGCACGATCGCCGTCGCAGGCCGCGACGAACGCCAGCGTCACCGCGAGGGTGGGCAGTCGGTGGCCGCTGGCCGCGCTCGACAGGACCGACGGCGAGAACAGTGCCGTGCGCGCGAGTTCGCGGTAGCTCGGACTTCCCGCTGCCCT
>JAVHWE010000634.1:0-9677 GCA_032160285.1 Micromonosporaceae bacterium
GACCCCACCCGCTCCTGCCAGACCGCGACCGGGAAGAACGACGGCACGCTCGGCAGCGACGAGGAGAACCGCCCGTAGTAGCCGGCGCCGCCGTCGACCGGGCGCAGCCGCGCGCCGGACGCGCCCGCCGCGCCCGGACCTCGGGCGGAGCGTGGACCGACGCGATGACCCGCGCCCACCGTGCCGGCGGTCACCGCCAGCAGGAGCGCCACCCCGGCCATCACGCCGGCCCGCCGCCGGGCCGGGCGGCCCGCCGCGGTCCACCGCCGTGCCGGGTGGTCAACGGCCGGCCTACGCATGGTCAACCCGGTCCGGTTGCCGGAGTCTGTCGAAGAAGTCCAGGATGCTGTCCCGCTCGGCCGCCAGGGAGTACTCGGCGTGTACATGGCGGGCCGCGCGGATGCCCCGCGACCAGCACCAACCGGGTTCGGCCGCCTCGAAGGCCAGGGTCTCCTCGACCGCCACGGCCATCGCCAGCAGGTCACCGGCGGGTACCGACCGGCTGAACCCGCCGCCGAACAACTCGCGGCCGCCGAACCCGTGGCTGCCGACCACGTAGTTGCCGCAGGCCATGGCCTCCGCCGCGGGCAGGCCGAAACCCTCCTGGTATGCGGTACTCAAAAACACCGTCGACCGGCGCAGCCGGCGCGCCACCTCCTCGTGGCCGACGCCGTCGACGGCGTCGACGGTCCAGCCGGCCAACGCCCCCCGGGCCCGTAGCAGGTGCAGCACCCGCTCGGCGTCGGAGCGGCCGCGCCGCGGCAGGTAGCTGATCACCCGGCCGTTGGACACGTCCGGCGGGCAGAACAGGTCCGGGTCGATGCCCAGCCGGACGCGGTGCGCCCGCCGGCCGAACGCGTACCGCAGCAGGTCCGCGCTGTGCTCCGAGACGACCATGACCCCGGCCAGATCGGGGCTGCCCAGGTAGTGCGCGTTCGCACCGGCCGGGTCGGTGTCCCAGGTGAGGTGACCGCTCTGGTTGAACACGACGTGCCGGATACCGCCGCCACGTACCGCGCGGAGGTCGGTTTCCGCGATGACGAGGAGGTCGGCGGGGCCGAGCGCCACCGATCGGAGGTCGGTGACCCGGGTCCGGTTGGCGAACCAGGTACAGCGGAAACCACGCCGCCCGTGCAGGATCGCGGCCGTCACCCCGGCCTCGTTGAGCACGTCGACGTGCCGGTACATGGTCCGCACGCCGCCGGATGGGACGTCGTAGTCCGGGGCGGCGTAGTAGACGGTGGGTACACCGGACCGTATCGCGAGCCGGATCGCCGGCCGTCGGAGCCGGCGGGCCCGCACATAGGTGTAGGCCCGGCGTGCCGTCCGCTCGATGTCCACCGTCGCCACCCCTCAGATACTCAGGATGCCGAGCCGGCGCGCCAGTTTCAACGAACGGTCGAACACGATCAGACCCACGGTCAGCACGACGACGCAGAACACCACCAGAATCGCGATCGACGCCCAGGGCGATAATCCGCCGGCGGGCGGGTCGACCATCAACAACCGGCGCTCGGCCGAGATCACGTACGAGTGCGGCACCAGGTAGCTGACCCAGCGGATCCACGGCGGCAGCACGCTGATCGGGAACAGCGTGCCGCCGAGCACGGCCGCGGCCAGGCTGTACAGCATGATCACCGGCTCGCCGCGCTTGAACAGGATGATAAAGCTCGCGGCGAGGGTGCCGATCGCGTTGCAGGCGACGATCCCGACGGCGAACACCACCAACGCGAGCGGGATCGAGCGCCAGTCGATGTGCGCGCCCAGCAGGCAGCCGAACGCCACCATGAAGCAGGCCATCACGGTACCGGTGAAGCTGCGCCAGAGGTTCATCGCGATCGGGATCAGCGCCCACGGCACCGGCTCGACCAGGTACGTCTCCAGCGTGCCGCGCTCCTGCGCGAACTGGAGCCGGTTGGTCAACGCGGTCAGCGCGTCCTGGAAACCGGCCGTGACGCTGGCGCCGAGGAGCATGAACACGAACGTGTCACGGGCGTGCAGGAACGTGCCCTGGAAGAAGTACAGCAACACCGGAAAGACCACCGCCGCGTACCGCAGGATGGTCGTCGCCGGGAACATCCGCTCCTCGACCAGGTCGATGCGGATGTACGCGGCGCAGGTCTCGACCGACTTGCGCCACAGGCTCCGGCGACCGATGGCCGGGGTGTAGGTCACGGTCATGTCTGTCCACCTTCGACGTTCGCGTCGCGCAGGTAGGCCCGTGCGATCAGATCCCGCAGTGGCATCGGGATCTCCCGCACGTGGCGGACCTCCCGGATGGTGGGGCCGAGCGCGGCCAGCACCGCACCGGCGCCGTCGCGCGTGCGCAGGCCGCAGCGTACCGAGCAGCCGTCCACAGTGGTCTCCACACCCTGGGCGACCAGGTCGGCGGCGACCCGGTTGGCCGCCCCGGGTGAGTCGAGGACCAGCTCCAGCCGCGGCCGTTCCCACTCCTCGCGGAGGCGGTCGAGGTCACCGAAGTACCTGACCCGCCCCTTGTCCATCAGCAGCGCCTGCGACCGCAGCGCCTCGATCTCCTCCAGCCGGTGCGACGAGATCAGTACCGCGAGCCGCTCGCGCCGGACCAGCGCCGTGATCAGGTTCAGCAGGCCGTGCGCGGCGATCGGGTCCACCGCCCCGGTCGGCTCGTCGAGGATCAGTACCCTCGGCCCGGGCAGTAGCGCCCGCGCCAGCCGCAGCCGCGCCTTCATTCCGGCGGACAGCCCGGCCACCACCGTGTCGACGTGCCCGGCAAGGTCGACCGTGGCCAGGACCTCGGGGATGCGCGCCCGCAGCGCCGCCCGCGACATGCCCTGCAACCGACCGTGCAGGTGCAGGTTCTCCCGGCAGGTGGCCCGCATCAGCAGGCTGCGGTCCTCACTGGGCATCCAGCCGACGATCTGGCGGATCTGCTCGGAGTCCCGCCCGACGTCGAGCCCGGCGATGGCGCCGGTACCGCTGGTCGCCGTGGTCAGGCCGACCAGGATACGGAACAGCGTGGTCTTGCCGGCCCCGTTGGGGCCGACGATCGCGCAGATCTCACCGGCCCGGACGGTCAGGTCGACGCCGTCGAGCGCGACCACACTGGACTTGATGTGGGTACGGGCCAGTACCCGCATCCAGCCCGGCGTCGGCTCGTACACCTTGGTCATGCCGGATAGCACGATCACCTCGCCCGCCGCGTCGGCCGGCGGCGGCCCGGAACCGGATCCCGCCACGATGCCCGCCGCCGGTTCGATCACACCCTTGCGCACTCGTCGCACCCTTCACGCCGGTCGCCCGGTCGGTTCATGCCGGTTGCCCGGTCGGTTCATGCCGGTGGTACCACGCACGGTCGTCAGTCCCTGATGCCGCGACGGCGCCACCGTCCCCAGCGCAGCCGCCCCTCGACCCGCTCCGCCAGCCGGCGCAGCCGGCGCGGTGCTCGCAACCGCGGGGGCCGTTCGTAACGCCGCCACCGCCGGCCGGTGCACGAACCCGCGTCGATGTCGACGGCCAGCGTCGCCAACCGGTGTGGCCCGTCCGCGTCGGTACGGCCCAGGCCGGCGCCGGTGCGCTGGGCGCGTACGGCGGTTCGCAGCGCGGTCCGGGCGAGCGCCGTACGGGCCGCCCCGGCCAGTCCGTCGAGGGGGCCGACCCGGTCGCCGTTGGTGAGGGCAGCCACCCGGTCGCCGTCCTCACCGAAGACGATGTCGAACACCAGCCTGCGTTCGGTGATGTCGCGGACCATTCCGCCGAACTCCTTCACGTGCATGTTGGCCCCGTGCATCCGGTAGAAGGCCTGGTCGACTCCGTTGACCCGACCGACCGGGGCGCGCACCGCGGCCCGCAGCCACAGCAGAAAATCCGCCGCGTGCGGCACCCGCGCGTCGTAGCCCGCCAGCTCGCGCATCATGCTGGCCCGCATCACCACCTCCGGAGTCGAGACCGGATTGGTGGCCCGCGAACAGTTCTCCGTCAACCACTGCGCACCCGACCAGATCGACCAGGAGTCCGGCCGGGTCCGCGGCGGCGGCGTCACGTCGGTGAATCCGGCGGAGAAACCGTAGACGAACCCGACCTCGGGGTGGGCCTCCAGCAGCGCCGTCGACCGGGCCAGCGAACCCGGTGTCAACAGGTCGTCGGCCGACAGCAGTACCACGTAGTCGCCGGTCGCCCGGGCGAGCCCTCGGTTGTAGGTGGCGATGTGCCCACGGTTTCGCGGTTGCGCCAGCACCCGTACCCGGGGGTCGGCGGCGAGGGCACGGGCCACCGCGACGCTGTCGTCGGTCGACGCGTCGTCGACGATCAGTACGTCGACGTCAACCCCGTCCTGGGCCAGTACGCTGGCGACGCACTCGGACAGGTAGTGGCCGTAGTTGTAGCAGGGCACCACGACCGACACGGTCGGCCGCGTCCGCAGCGGCCGGGGCCGCTCCCGAGTCACCATTGCCCAGTTCACCGATCCGTTCGCTAGAGGTTCGGCCGGAATACCACGTCGACCCAGAAGTTGTGCGCCGTCGGTGAATCCGGGAAGCCGCCGCCGTAGTGGTAGCCGGAGCCACCGGCGGGAATGTGCAGCGGCGGGCGGTCGACCCCGTGGCCGGCGAACGCCTCGAAGTCCACCGCGTAGCGGCCGACCGACGTCCAGTACGAGACGACATAGGTGGTACCGGCCGCCACCGGTACGCCCCGGGCGAAGGTGATCGTCTGCCAGCCGGACGGCGTCTCGCCGGTGAACGACGCGGTCGCGAGCAGTTGGCCACCCGAGGTCCACAGCGACGCGGTGTGGATCCCGTTGTTCGACGGTCCCTTGTAGAACCGCACACCGGTCACCACCCCGGACGACGTCGAGGTGAACTTCGCCCCGACCTCGATCGAGCCGGGGTCGTCCCAGTTCGCGTTGGCCGGCGTGGCGGTGTCGGCGAACAGGCCCACCGGCGGGCCCAGCGGGCCGGACGGACTGGGGCTGGGCGAGGGGTCCGGATCGGGTGCGGCGTCCGGCACGTAGAGCGGGTCGACCCAGTAGTTGGTCGCGTTGTAGGAGAACTGCGGGAACGCCTCGGCCCCGTACCGGTAGACGCCGTTGGCCGCGGTGGGCGGGGCGCTCAGCGGACCGTTCGTCCACAGGGTCGAGAAGAAGTTCGACGTGGACGAGTAGTGGCCGTTCGGTGCGTGGTAGGACGCCACGTACGTGGTATCGGCGTTGACGTCCACGGGCGTGTCGAAGCGCACGCTCTGCCAGCCGGATCCGCTCTCCCCGGTGAAGGTGGCCCGGGCCAGCAGGGTTCCGCTCGCCGACCAGAGGCTTCCGGTGTGCGTACCGGTGTTGCCCGGCCCCTGGTAGAACCGCACCCCGATGATGGTGCCGTCGCCCGCCGGGATGAACTTCACACCCAGTTCGACGCCGTTGGGGTCGCCGTCGGCAGCGACCTGCGGCGTCGCGTTCGCGCCGAACATGGTATCGATCGTGGTGTACGCGTCGGTCGTGAACGACCAGCCGGTACTCGCGTCGGCCGGGTGCCCCTGGGCGTCGCTGGCCATGACCGTCGCCGTGTACCCGGTGGACACCGCCAGCGCGGCCATCGGGGTGAAGGTGACCGTATGCGTCGCGTCGTCGTACGAGACCGTACCGGCCACCGCGGTGCCGGCCTGGCTTCGCAGGGTGAACTGGATCGAGGCCGGGGTCAGCGACTTGGAGAAGACCACCGACGGGTGCACGCCGACTCCGACGGTACGGGCGAAGGCCGGCGGATTCACCGCGAGCGAGGTCGGTGCGCCGACCTCACTGTCGATGAACGTGACGTCGACGAAGTAGTTCGCGTCGTTGTACGACTGGGTCGGGAACCCGCTGCCGTAGGCGAACAACCCGTTCGGACTCACCTGGGTCGACCTCGGGGCGACCAGCGGCGCCGAGTTGATGTCCGCCGCGCTGAACGCGAGCGAGTCGGCGGCGTAGTGGCCGTTCGGGGCCGTGTAGGAGGCGACGTAGGTGGTGGCACCGGTGACCGGGATCGGGCTGGCGAACGTCAGCGTCTGCCAGCCGGCGCTCGACTCCCCGGTGAACGTGCCGGTACCCAGGCGGGTGCCGGTCGCGGTCCACAGGCTCCCGGTGTGCGTGCCGGTGTTGAGGTTTCCCTTGTAGAACCGGACGCCGGTGACGTACCCGTCGTCGCCCGGGGTGAACTTCACGCCGAGTTCGACGGCGGAACCGTCGGAGACCGACGGGTTCGCCGGCCCCCGCATCCCGAGGATCGTGCTCGGGCCGCCCAGCCGCAGCGGGAGCAGGGTCGCCGCGCCGATGTTGGCGCTGTCGTCGACCGCCCGTACCCGTACCTGCTGGGTGCCGGCGCCGCTGCTGATGAAGCTGTAGTCCCACGGGCCGACGCCGTTGGCCGGGTGCCAGCTCGTGCCCCCGTCGGTGGAGACCTCCACCCCGGCGACCCGGCCGCCGCCGGTGTCGGTGGCGGTACCGCGCAGCACGACCAGCACGCCGTTGGTGACCGCGGCGTTGGCGACCGGTGCGGTGATGGACACGGTCGGACCCTGGGTGTCCGTCGACGCGCCCGCCGCGACCAGCCCGGCCATCAGGGTCGCCGGCTGCGCGCCCATGTCGGCGAACAGGTTGACGGTCGCCTGTTGCATCCGGGGATCCGCCGGTGACGCGGTGCCGTCGTGCACGCTGTCCAGACCCCAGGACCATTGCACGGTACCGGCGGCGAAGACCAGCGCACCGCTGGCGGCCCGGTACAGCGTGAGGTGGTGGGTGGTGGTACCGGGGGTCACCGTGTTCCCGAAGTCGCGAAGATACTCCGGCGTCGGCCCGGTGGTGGTGGACAGACGGATCAGCCCGGGTGGCCGGAAGCCGTTGTCGAGGTCCTCGTCGGACTCGTACCCGATGGTGTGCGGCGCCAGACTGGCGGTCTGGCCGGTGGCCAGGGTGGCCACGCTGGTGTTGCGCCAGAGCCGCAGCTTGCCCTGCGGTTCGGGTACCTGCAGGGTCAGGTCGTCGGTGTTGGCCATGTACGCGGTACCGGTCAACGCGTTCTCCGGGTTGCCGCCGCCCACGGCCGCCGGGGTGTACCGGGGGTCGCGCCACGTTCCGGTCCACTGCGGGCTGGTGGTATCGATCTTCGCGTTGCCCCAGGTCTCCTTGTAGCAGATCACGGTCCGGTTGGGCGTCGCGGTACCGGCTTCGCTCGGGCCCAGCCGGGTGCGCCAGTACACCTCGTTGCCGCTGAAGAAGGCGAGGTTTACCCCGGCGTCCCGGGCCGTTTCCACATTGGAGCGTTCGGCGGCCGACCAGTACTCGTCGTGGCCGACCGACAGGAACACCTGATGGTTGCGGACCAGGGCGCCGCGCCGGTCGGTGTCGACGTCGGTGGTGTAGTTGACGTCGTAACCGTTGCGTTCCAGGAAGCGCAGCATCGGGTACTCGTTGCTGAACAGGAAGTCACGCCCGGCGGAGTCGCCGCGGGTACCGAACGGGCGGTTGTAGCTGACCTTGTACGCGCGGCCGTTGTCGAGCGCCTCGTAGAAGTCGCCGCCGCCGTAGGTGTTGTAGGCCTGCCAGGTGGCGTCGGAGGTCTTGAAGAAGATCTTCGAGGAGCCGCTGTCGTTGCGCACCACGAACGTGATGTGACTGGCGACACCGGGGTCGTCACGGGTGGCGTTGTCGGTGCGCTTGAGCCGGGCGAGGTAGACGCCGGACACCGCGGTCGGGGGGACGTTCCAGGATGCGGAGACATGCCAGTTGCCGCAGTCGTACATCTGGGTCTGCGGATCGGTCACGCAGAGATCCGGTTGTTGTTGCAACGGTAGCGACGGGCTCACCGCGGTGATGTGCCGGGCACCGGCACCGCCGTACCAGCCGAGCCGGTAGATGTCGATCGTGTACCCGCTGGCCGGGGTTTTGATCTTGAAATCGATCCGCTGGCCAGCGTCGACGCTGATGTCGGCGGCATAGCCCTGGATCGTCGGGTCGCCGGCGCCGTCGATGTCCCAGTCGGCCATCGGCGTACCGGCCTGGCTGTTCTCACACACGATCGGATTGGACGCGCAGCCGTCGGCCGCGGCCGGCCGGATCGAGCCACCGGAAAGCCCGGCCGCGACCGTTGCCAGCACGGTCACGACCGACACAACCGGTCGCCCGGCGCGCCGCCAGCCGCCCGCCCGCCCGGGCCGCAGGCCGGTCACCCGCTGGTCGCCACCGCCGTCCATCCGTACCCGGCCCCTCATCCCGACACGTCCGCCCCTCGATCCGGTCATCACTCCCGCGCCGCCCCGTTCGTCTTCGTCGACTGCCGCCGTCTCACGTACGCGCCGGGCAGCACCATCGTCACCTCGCTGCCATCCGGTGGCAGCACCCCCCGTCCGGCCACACCATCCACAGTGCTCGGTGGCGAAGCCGGCCGGACCCGACCGCCGCGGCGCGGCCGGATCGCCTCGGCCAGCGAGACGAGGGCGAATCCGAGCACGACCCCGGCCGCGCCGACCGCGATCAGTGAACGGAGTACTCCGGTCACCTTTCTGATCGGATGTGTCGGCGGGTTGACCGGCAGCGCCTTGAACAGGTACCGGTCGTCGGCGCCGTAGACGGTCTGCATGTCGTGCAGTTCGGCTTTGACACGCGCCGACACCAGGTCGAGCGTTCGGCTCGACCGCGCCGCCGTGCGGCCGGTACCGGTAACGTCGATCACGAGGCCGGATCCGATCGCGACGGTCGACGTGATCTGGTAGCCCGGATCCGCCCCCTGCGCCACCAATGCCCGCCGGACGATCTCGCCGGAGACCCGTTGGGCCAGAATGTCGACCACCACGGAGGGGTTCGGCAGCCGCAGGTACGGGTTGTTGGTGTTGATCGCGGCCAGTTTCGGATCCCGCTGGATCTCGGTGTCGCTCGGTGCCGCGGGCGGCGCTATCAGGACGAACTGCGCCTGCGCCTCGTAGCGCGGCGGGATGCCGAAGACGACGAAGGCAGCCCCGCCCGCGGTGAGCGCGACGACCACGGCCACCAGCACGGTGTGGCGGCGGAGCGTGGTGAACAGCGCCAACAGGTCCATCAGCCGCTCACCTCGCGGCCCGTGGCGCGGTGCGGCCGTCGGCGGCACGGACGTCAGCGGCACGGACGTCAGCGGCACGGGCGTCAGCGGCACGGGCGTCGGCGGTACGGACGTCAGCGGTACGGACGTCGGCGAGGAAGGCGTCGGCGAGGCGGGCCGGGGCGGCGTTGAGCGCACGCCGCAACTCCCGGACGACGGTCTCCTGCTGTGCGGCGGTGATCTGCGGGTACAGCGGCAGCGACAGGATCTCCGCCGCCGCGCGTTCGGCGTGCGGGAAATCACCCGCGCCGTACCCGAGGTCACCGAATGCGCCGGTGCGGTGCACCGGCACCGGATAGTGGATGCCGGCGCCGATGCCGGCCGCGTTAAGGGCGGCGACGACCGCGTCGCGGCGGCCGTCGCCGACCCGGATCACGTACAGGTGCCAGACATGCTCGTTGCCCGCCGCCGTGACCGGCCGGATCACCTCCAGCCCGTCGAGCAGCCCGTCGTAGCGGGCCGCGGCCGCTCGCCGGGCCTGGGTCCAGGCCGCCAGCCGGGCCAGCTTCGCCCGCAGCACCACCGCCTGCAGACTGTCGAGCCGGCTGTTGAAGCCCACCACCTCGTGGGAGTACCGGCTCAGGCCACCGTGGTTGG
>JAVHWE010000082.1:0-4877 GCA_032160285.1 Micromonosporaceae bacterium
TCGGCGACCATCTTCTCGCAGTAGTCGACCCCGACCAGGTTCTCCTGGAAGATGTTGTGGTCGAACATGTACTCGGCGGCCTCGCCCAGATTGATGATCCACTCGCCGAGCGCCGGTGGCCGCACCCCGTACGCCATGTTCTGTGCGTATATCGAGCAGGTGGCGTGGTTGTCGCCGCAGATACCGCAGATCCGACTGGTGATGAAGTGCGCGTCGCGCGGGTCCTTGCCCTTCATGAACACGCTGAACCCGCGGAAGATCGACGACGTGCTGTGGCACTCGGCGACGACTCGCTGCTTGAAGTCGATCTTCGTGTAGATGCCGAGGCTGCCCACGATCCGGGTGATCGGATCCCACGCCATCTCGACCAGGCCGTCCGCGCGTTGCGTCACGTCAGCGCCTCTCCGCCGCCTCGGCGGCCATCCTGAGCGTGAAGCCGCGCAGCGTACGCACCATCGGCCCGAACCCGGCCGCGGTCGGCTCGGCCGCCGGCTCCTCCAGGAACGGCATGAACTTGTCCGGGAAACCGGGCATCGTGCAGGCGATGCAGATGCCGCCGACGTTCGGGCAGCCGCCGATCCCGTTGATCCAGCCGCGCTTGGCGACGTTGCACCGCACCACCTGGCCCCAGCAGCCCACCTTGACCAGGCACGTCGGCGACCCGTACCCGGTCGCGAATTAGCTCTGGTCGTAATACGATGCGCGGTCACAGCCGGTGTGGACGGTGGACTCGAACAGCCAGCGCGGGCGCAGCTCCTCGTCGAGCGGGATCATCGGCGCCTGGCCGGCGACCTGGTACAGCAGGTAGAGGATCGTCTCCGAGAGGTTGTCGGGATGGGTCGGGCAGCCGGGAACGCAGACGATGGGCAGGCCGTCCTTGGACGTCCAGTCCCACCCGAGATAGTCGGGGACCCCCATCGCTCCGGTCGGGTTGCCGGCCATCGCATGGACGCCCCCGTACGTGGCGCACGTGCCGGCCGCGAGGATGGCCGTCGCCTTCGGCGCGAGCCGGTCCAGCCACTCGCTGCTCGTGATCGGCTGACCGGTCCGCGGGTCGTTGCCGAAGCCGCTCCAGTACCCCACGACGTTGCCGCTCTCGTCGGGTACCGACCCCTCGACGACCAGGATGAACGGATCCAGCTCGCCCCGGTCGGCGCGGTGGAACCACTCGATGAAGCTGTCCACACCCCCCTCGGGGCCGGACTCGTAGTCGAGGAACGGCCAGTGCATGGCGACCTTCGGCAGCCCCGGCAGGGCACCGAGCAGGATCTCCTCGATGCTCGGCTGGGTCGCCGCGGTCAGCGCCACCGAGTCGCCATCGCAGCTCAGCCCGCCGTTCATCCAGAGGATGTGCAGCACCGGATCAATCCCATCGAAGATCTTCACTTACTCCGCGTTTCGGTCAGGCAGGCCGTACCGAGCATATTCCGCCCGAGCGCGGCGCAAAAGCCTGCGACCGGCCGCCGTCCGGCCCCCACCGGTGAGCGCACAGTTCGTCCGGCGGGTACAGGCCGTAAGCTTTGCCCTGGTCGGCTTACCCGTCGATGGGAAGGTGCGCGCGATGTGGGCGTCCCACGGATCAGGCGAGGCGCGGATCGACGTCGTCGCACTGACCGTCGTCACCCAGAACTTCCCCGCGCGACCGTCCTCGCTGCCCGCCGTCCGCGACTTCGTCCGGCGGCGGCTGGCCGATACCCCGATGTCCGGCGACGACGTCCGCACGCTGTGCGAACGCGTCGCCGATGTCCTGCTGGACGCGGCCGGCGCGACCACGTCGATCCAGGTGTCGCTGCGGATCTTCCCCGCCTACGCCGAAGTGGATGTGCTGTTCTCGCGGGCCGGCGACGAGCCCCCGGTGGCCGTCCGGGCCGGTCCCGTGCCCGAACCGCGGCGCACCCTGCTCGTGTCGGCGTCGCCGGTACCGACACCCACACCTCCGGTCGTCACGGACGCCGCACCGCCCGATACCTCCGTACCGCGCGAAACCCCCGTACCGCACGAAGCCGGCGCGGACGGCACCCGCGACATCACCGCGCTGACCTTCGCCGCGTGGCTGTCCGCGGCCCTCCGCCGGGAGAGCCTCACCATGGAAGCGGCCGCTCGGCGGCTCAACGTCTCGGCGAAGACCGTCAGCCGCTGGGTCGGTGGAACCACCGAACCACGGCTGCGCGACCTCGCCCGCATCCGCGACGCCTTCGGCGATCCGCCGTTTCCCTGACGAAGCCCCGGTGAGCTTGCCCGTCCATGTTCGGCTGCCGGCGCGTAGCCTCTGCACATGCCGGTCGCGCGCGGTGGGAGGGATCCCGGTGGCTGACGCCGACGACGTACGCAGGGTGGCGCTCAGCCTGCCGCAAGCGGTGGAACTCGAAAGTGACGGCTTCGACTTCAGGGTGGCCGATAAGGGGTTCGTCTGGTCCTATCCCGAGCGCAGGCCGGGCAAGCCGCGTCTGATCCGAACCGACATCGCGGTACTGTTCGTCGGCGACGAGGCGGAGAAGCAGGCGCTCCTGCTGGGCGAGCCTGACGTCTTCTTCACCACGCCCGGCTACGACGGGCTGCCCCTGGTGATGGTGCGCCTGGCGGAGGTCGACGTCGAACGGCTGCGGGAACTCGTGACGGACGCGTGGCGGATGCGTGCGCCCGACGGGCTCGTGGGCGACCTTGATGAGGCCGGCAGGTCGTCCAGCGCGGATCCGGGCTGAACGACGGGCGACCGGGTCGTCCTCGACAGCACCTCAGGGCTTGCGCCCCACACCACCGAACTCGTCGATCTCGCGTAGCAACTCCGGGTCGGTGTCCGGCCGCCAGAGCGGGCACGAGATCAGCCCCGGTTCGATCAACTCGAGGCCGGCGAAGAAGCCGCTGAGCTCGTCCGTACTGCGCAGATGGTACGGAAGAGATCCGCTCGCGTTCCACACGTCGATCGCCGCCTGGAACGCCTCGCCCCGAACGACGTTGGTCCCGTCGGCCACCACCAGGTAGCTTCCCGAGGGTAGGGCGGCCACCAGGCGGCTGACGATCGCACGGGCCTCGTCAAGGTCGGGAATGTGCCCGAGGATGTTCATCAGCATGAGCGCCACGGGTTGGTCGAAGTCCAATGTGGCGTTGGACGCCGCGGCGAGGATCGTCTCCGGGTCGTGGAGATTCGCGTCGATATATTCGGTCTTTCCTTCGCGGGAGCCCACGAGCAATGCGCGAGCATGCGCCAGGACCATCGGGTCGTTGTCGACATAGACGATCCGCGCCTCCGGGGCCGTCCGCTGCGCCACCTCGTGGGTGTTGTCGGCGGTGGGCAGGCCGGTACCGATGTCCAGGAACTGGCGGATGCCCGCCTCCCCGGCAAGGTACGTGACCGCCCGGGAGAGGAAGCCGCGCGATCCCCGGGCGATGTCCACGATTTCGGGGAACAGTTGCTGGAACTGGTCACCGATCTCCCGGTCAGCCTCGAAGTTGTCCTTGCCGCCCAACCAGTAGTTCCAGATCCGGGCTGAGTGCGACACCGTGGGGTTGAATTCCATCGGGTGGGCGCTGGTCGATGCGGGCTCGGTCATGGCTTGCCTCTTTCAAGGGGGCTAACTCCGAGGTCACCAGAAGCGACGAGGTCACTACAAGCTAGCCGCTACGGCGGCGGTATGCCAACAGATGCGCCCCCCATGGGAGACGTCGCTGCGTGCGGCGGCCGGACGGCGGCTGGGCGGCGGCCGGCGGCGGCCGGAGGGCTGCTGGCGCCGATGGCGGGGGCCTGCCGCCAACCGGCGCGGTTGGCCCGCAGCCACGTGCGTGCATATAGGATCTCTTCGTCAGGTGAAGCCGCACGGTTATATGCACGTGCACGTGGGTAAGGAAGGGGAAGGCAGCCTCGTCGTGCGGCTGAATCTGTGCCGTACGACCGGACCGCGAGGAAGGGCCCGGGATCCGGGCTCTCGCGTCTCAAGGGAGCTGACAGCCAGCAAGGAACCTGATGTTGGGAGGTCTGCGAGTGATCCCGGATCAACAGGAGGAAGCGCCCGCCAGCGGCCCCACCGTGCTGCGGATCCAGCTGGGCGCGCAACTGCGTCGGCTCCGGGAACGCAGCGGCATCACCCGGGAGGACGCGGGCTGGCAGATACGGGCGTCCGGATCGAAGATCAGTCGAATGGAGCTGGGTCGGGTCGGTTTCAAGGACCGCGACGTGGCCGATCTCCTCACCCTCTACGGCGTCACGGCGGAAGCGGAACGCGTGGCGCTCCTCACGCTTGCCCGGCAGGCCAGCACTCCGGGATGGTGGCACCAGTTCGGCGACGTGCTACCGCCCTGGTTTCAGTCGTATCTGGGGTTGGAGGCGGCGGCATCCTTGATCCGCACCTACGAGGTCCAGTTCGTTCCGGGTGTCCTGCAGACGGCTGACTATGCCCGTGCGGTGATCCTTCTCGGCCACGCCGACTCCTCGGAGGCGGACATCGAGCGGCGGACCGAACTGCGCCAGGTGCGCCAACAGATACTCAAGAGGCCGAACCCGCCCCAGCTGTGGGCGGTCATCGATGAGGCGGTGCTGCGTCGGCCAATCGGCGGGCCGGACGTCATGCGGGCACAGATCGAGGCCCTCATCGACGCGTCCAAGGTGCCGAATATCCGGCTTCAGATCATCCCCTTCAACGCGGGCGGCCATGCCGCCGCCGGCGGTCCGTTCGCGATCCTGCGCTTCCCCGAGCCGGAGCTCCCGGACGTGGTGTACGTGGAGCAACTGACCAGCGCCCAGTACCTCGACAAGCGCGAGGACGTCAACCACTACGCCATCGCTATGGAGCGCGTCTGCCTCGAAGCGGAACCGCCCCACGACACCGCCGCGATTCTCGACAAGATCCTGCACGAGATCACCAGGTCATGACAGGCGCCGT
>JAVHWE010000193.1:0-12716 GCA_032160285.1 Micromonosporaceae bacterium
GCGCTCGGCGACGACTTTCAGCAACAGGTCACCGGCACGGGGGCCGAGGGTGTCGTTGATCTCCTTGAATCGGTTGAGGTCCAGCAACAGGAGCGCGACCTGCTCGCCGTGCCGGCCGGCCGCGCTCAGCGCCTGTCCCAGCCGGTCGTGCATCAGCAGCCGGTTGGGGATGCCGGTGAGGCTGTCGTGCAGGGACTGGTGCTTGCTCTCCACGGCCTGGCGTTCGATCCGCCGCTGGTGGCTGAGCAGGATGAGGCCGCACAGCGTCAGCAGGAGGAAGTCGACGGAGCAGACCACCCCGCCCGCCAGCCGCAGCTGGTGGTTGTTCTTGTCCACCTGCTCCAGGTAGGCGTTCATCTCGAGGCCCTTGCGGACCACGTTGGAGACCGACACCTTCCGCATCGACGCCGCGCCGAGGTTGGCCTGCTCGGCCACGTCCCCGACCATTTCCCAGTCACCCTTCTTCCCGGCCTCGATCAACTGGCGGAGCGAGTCGGTGTACGCCTGGTAGCTGTCACGCATCGTCGATGCCGCGGCCGCCTCGGCCGGGCCGGCCTGGGTCTCCAGCCACCGCAGGTTGGGCTCGGCCGATCCGATCGCGGAGACCAGGGGTTGTCGCTCGCCGTCGCGGCCGGCCTTCAGGTAGTCGGCTAGCTGTTCGTCCTCGAAGCTGATGTGCAGGATGATCTGACTCCACTGGGCGGCGACACGGTCGTCGCGACGAACCTGAGCCGTGATCCGGGCCGTGCTCGCGGTGCTCCACAGGGCCAGCGCGGCCAGCGCGGCCAAGCCGATGGTCAGCCCGAGGACCGCCAGCCGCGCCAGGGCGCGGGTCCGCATGATCATGCCCAGCACGTGACCCACCCCCTCGACACAGCACACGAGGGCACGGCCCCGCTGGCCGACAGATCGGCCGGGTAGCGGCCGGGTTGAGAAGGAGCGGTTCCCGGAAGAGCGACCCCTGGGAGTTCCCAAGGGTACAGTCAGTGGTAATTCGGTTACTGGGGGTTACAAGCATGCAACGTCGCTCACACATCGCCACCGTGCTCGTCGCGGCCGGATTGATCATCGCCTCGACGGGCTGCTCGTCGAAGGCCGGCGACGGCAACGAGCAGCGCACGGTGGCCTTCGTGATACCGGCCACGGACTTGAGCGTCGCCGTCGAGATGGCCGACGGGTTCAAGGTCGGCGCCCAGCAGGTCGGTGGCGTCGAACCGGTCGTGGCCGGCCCGAGCAGCATGGACGGGCAGAAGCAGCTCGAGATCTTCCAGGGACTCACCAAGACCAGTAGGACCGGCATATCGATTTTCACGCTCACGCCGGACCTGCTCGCCCAACCGCTGGCGGATGCCGCGAAGAGCGGTGTTCCGCTGATCGCGGTGGACAATCCGCCGCCGCCGAGCTCCAACGTCAAGCTGTTCATCGGCAACGACACCTACCGGCTCGGTCAGCAGCTGGCCGAGGAGGTGATCGCGAAGTTGCCACCCAACGCCACGGGCAAGGTCGTCGTCGGTACCTCGCAGCCCGGCGTGCCGGTCCTGGACCAGCGGGCCAGCGGCATGCGCGACGAGATCCGCAAGAAGCTGCCCGGGGCGACCGTGGTCGGCCCGTTCGACTCCGGTCGGGGCGGCCCGCCCAACCTCGCGTCATGGACCACGCTGGTCAAGGCCAACCCGACCGCGCTGGCCTTCATGGGCACCGGTAGCGAGGACAGCTACAACCTGGCCTCGATCCACAAGAGTATGAAGGCTTCCTGGCTTGCCGCCGGATTCGACCTGGAACCGATGTCGCTGCAGGGAGTGAAGGACGGTGACGTACTGGTCATGTCGCCGGAGCACTTCGTCAAGGGCGCGCTCGCCGGACGGTTGCAGGCAAAGCATGCCAAGGACGGCAAGCCGCTCCCCGAGGGTTGGCTCTACACGCCCGGCCTCGTGGTCAACCAGAGCAACGTCGACGCCATCATGGCCCGTCAGGCCACGGTCGAGGCGAAGAAGGCCTTCTTCACCCCCGAGATAGACAAGATCCTCAAAGACAAGTCCTACTTGCGGCCGCTGAGCCAGGCCGGCTGAGCGGCACGTGAGCATCGCGTTCAGGGGCGGGGCCGCGGGAACGGCCGTCGACTGCGGTCGGTCCCGTCGCGTCCCCATCCTGGTGCTGGCAATCGGGTTGGCGGGGATCCTCGGTGCCGGGCCGGCCTGCTCATCCACCGGGGGCGAGAAGAAAAAGACCCTTCGGGTCGCGTTTGTCATGTCGAACACGCAGCTCAACTTCGCCACCGAGATGGCCGATGGGTTCCGATTCGGGGTGAAGCATGTCGGTGGCGTCGAAACGGTCGTGGAAGGCCCGACCCTCGTGGACGGGCAGCAGCAGCTCGAAATGTTCCAGGCGCTCACGAAGAGCAGCCCGGACGGCATATCGGTCTTCACGCTCACACCGGACCTGCTCGCCCAACCGTTGGCCGACGCCGGCAAGAGCGGTATTCCGCTGATCGCGGTCGACAACCAGCCGCCGCCGAGCTCCAACGTCAAGCTGTTCGTCGGCAATGACAACTACCGGCTCGGTCAGCAGTTGGCCGACGAGGTGATCGCGAAGCTGCCCCCGGACGCCACCGGCAAGATCGTCATCGGTACCTCCGCGCCGGGCGTCCCCGTACTGGACCGCCGCGCGAACGGCATGCGCGACGAGATCCGAAAGAAGCTGCCCGGGGCCACCGTGGTGGGCACGTTCGACAGCAAGCAGTACGCCTCGCCGAACCTCGCCTCCTGGACCACGCTGGTCAAGGCCAACCCGACAGCGCTGGCCTTCATGGGTACCGGCGACGAGGACAGCTCCAGCCTCGCCACCATCCACAAGAGCACCCAGGGCGCTTGGCTCGCCGCCGGCTTCGACCTCAACCCCCGGGCACTGCAGGGTGTCAAGGACGGCGACCTGCTGCTCATGTCACCGGAGCACTTCGTCAAGGGCGCCCTCGCCGGCCGGCTGCAGGCCAAGCACGCCAAGGACGGCAAGCCGCTCCCCGAGGGGTGGCTCTACACCCCCGGCCTCGCGGTCAACCAGACCAATATCGACGCCATCATCGCCCGCCAGGCCTCACTCGAGGCACGGGAGTCGTATTTCGCCCCCCAGATAGACAGGCTCCTCGTCGACGCCTCCTACCTGCGGCCGCTGAACCAGGCCGGCTGACCGCGCGGGACCGCTGACCCGACCGGGCGGATCCCGGCCCCGGTGGCGCGCGGCCGCGCACCGGTACCCCGATCGTTGCCGCTGACACCGACCGCTCGCACCGGACGCGACGGTCCGGGCGCGGCCCGGACACCGCTGGCCGCATCGCCCCCCGCAACGGACCGCGCCGGCCCGCGTATCCATGTCGGCAAGCGACCGCATCGTGACCTCCCCGCGTCCAAACCGGTACCGGCGCTCGGAACCGGCGGTCGGCCAATCACGTCGGACGGACGGCTTCACCACCGGCCACGTGACCCCGTGCAGGGAGGCGACATGTCAGGCATCCGTTCACCGAGGCGATACGCAGGCCTTTTCATGATGGGAACGGCCGTCATGGTCGGTGCCATTGGGTGCAGCGCGGGCGGTGGGTCGGCGTCGAGATCGGCCGCTAAAGGCGTGGGCGCTCCGCAGCAGGACGCCGCTGCCGGCAAGGCGCAGGCCAACGGGGCGGTCGACAAGGCCGGCCAACCCGCGAAGTTGACCGTCGACACCCCGTCGATCGTCTTCACCGGTACCGTGACGGTCCGGGTCCGTGACGTGGGGAAGGCGGCCGCGGACGTCGGCTCGCTCGCGGCTGCCGCTGGTGGTTTCGTCGGCGGCGACGACCGCACCAGCGACCCCGACCATGCCGAGGCGCGGCTGATCGTACGGGTGCCGTCGGCGAAGTTCTCGTCCATGGTGGACGGGATCAGCGCGCGCGGCGATGAGGAGAAGCGACAACTGTCCACGGAGGACGTCACCGATCAGGTGACCGACGTGGACGCGCGGATCGCGACCGGCCAGGCCGGTGTCGACCGGGTACGCGATCTTCTTGCCAGGGCGCAGAACATCGGCGAAATCGTCTCCCTGGAGTCGGAGCTGTCCCGGCGCGAGGCCGATCTGGAGTCACTGAAGTCACGAAAGCGCAAGCTGGACGACCTCACGACGCTGTCGACGATCACCGCTGTCCTGATCGGACCGCTGCCGGCCGCCGCCCAGGCGCAGAAGCGGTCAACCGGTTTCCTTTCCGGGCTCGAGGCGGGTTGGCGCTCGTTCACCGCGTCATTGTCGGTGCTGTCCACCGTGGTCGGAGCGCTGCTGCCGTGGCTGGTGGCGCTGGCGGTACCCGCCGGCGTGGCCATGTGGTGGGTTCGGCGCAGCCGCCGCCCCCGCACCGGGCCGGTACCGGCGTCAGAGTGATCCGGTCGGGTGACGCCAGCTGTCACGTCAGAGCGGGTTCGTTGATACGAAACGCCGACCGCATGTGTGGCTCGAAGGTCACGTAGCGCCCTTTGCCCTGGAGCTTCGCCGCATACATCGCGCAGTCGGCCTCGCGGAGTATCCCGCTCGCGCTCTCGCCGCCCAGGTCCCGGACTGCGACACCGACGCTGGCGCCCACCGAAATTCGCTCGCCGCCCACGTCGATCGGCTCGTTGAGCAGATCGACGATGCGGCGGGCGAGCACGTTGGCCGACTCCGGCTCATCGAGGCGTTCGACGAGGACCGCGAACTCGTCGCCGCCGAGCCGGGCCACGGTGTCGCTCGGCCGTGCGCACGCCCGCAGCCGCCGGCCGATCACCGTCAGCAGCGCGTCGCCCACCGCGTGGCCGCGTGAGTCGTTGACGGCCTTGAACCCGTCGAGGTCGATGAAGAGCACACCGATCGACGTCGACTCCCGGACCTGGGCGCCGATGGCGTGCTGTACGCGGTCGTGGAAGAGCGCCCGGTTGGCCAGGCCGGTCAGCGGATCGTGGAAGGCCAGGTGGCGAAGCTGCTCCTCGCGGAGTCGCAGGTCATGCACGGTCAGCTCCAACCGTCGGGTCAGCGTGACGTTGTCGCGCAGCGTGGCGACCTGCCGGGCGACGACCAGGAGTACCAGCAGCGTGCTGTCGACGTACAGGAACAGCCCCACCGAGCCCTGGACCGCCTGCACCACCACGGACGCCACCAGAGCCAGCGCCAGCGGCACGTACGGAAGGGTGACGAGCCGCCAGGGATCCAGGGCGCTGGCCCGTCCGGCCTGCTGATCGTTCGCCGCCCGTATACCGGCGAGGCCGATCAGCACGAACGCGGCGAACCACAGCACGTCCACCAGATCCCCGGACCCGTAGCCGTCGTTCTGCGCCGCGTAGGCGTAGACGCTGTCCGCGAAGGCGAGCGCCAGCAGGCCGCCGCCGGCCAGGGCCAGCGACGCCCGCAGGGCCCGGTCGACCTGGCGCAGCATGATGAAGACCATGCTGGCGGTCGCCACGTCGCCGATCGGGTAGGCCAGCAGCACCGCGTGTTCCAACGGGGTCTGTCCGCCGCCGTGAAAGACGGTACCGAGAACGGTCGCCCAGCTCAGGTAGAGGAATGAACCAGCGATGATCAATCCGTCCAGCGCGGTCCGCAGCCGGTCGGAGGCCGATCGGCGGGTCCCCAGCCAGGCGGTGATGCCGGCGACGGTCAACGGGATCTGTGCCAGGTAGGCGACGTCGGCGAGGGATACCGCGGGTACCGCCGCCCCCATGACAGTTTCGTACCACGCCCAGAATGCGTCGCCGGCCGCCGTACAGACCATCCCCGCGCCGATCAGCGTCCAGCCCAGCCGCATCGGGCCGGCGCTTCGTCGGCCGGCGTACAGACACGCGGCGGCCGCGCTGAATCCGGCCACCGTGCTGCCGATATCGCTGACATCGACGGCGAGGTCCGCACCGCCCGGCTTGAGTACCATCCAGCCGAGGAACCCGGCAATGAGGCCCACCGCGGCCGCCGTCGCCCAGCGTCGGAAGTTTCGCATGGCACTGATCACCGCTCGGGTCGTTGTCGCACGAGCGCAGCTGACACCCGGGCCGAGCAGACCGGTTCGCAGCACGCAAGGTCATCACCGAGGGTGCGCGGCCACGGGGACCGTTCCGGTAGCCTCACGGTTGCGGTTCGGGAGTCAGATGTCGGATCAGCGCGGCGCCCGGGCCGCTGCGTCACAGCGGGCCGGGCGCCGCCACCGCGCCGGGGCGGTGCTACGGCGAGAGCCGGAGGTAATCCAGGTTGAACCCGCCGGTCTCGCAGAACACCGTCACCAGTTGGTCACCGGCCGCCAGCGCGACCTTCGCGTGCACCGACTGGTAGCTCGCCCAGCCGCCCGTGTCGGGCACCGACAGGGTGGCCAGCACGGTCTCGCCGGCGTCGCGCAACGACACCGCGTTCGGGTCGACGGCACCGGTACCGTTGGCGACGCGCAGCTCCAGGTCGTACGTTCCCGGCTGGGCGACGTCGATGTGGTACCGCAGCCAGTTGCCGGGGGCCGTCCAACCGACGTCTTTGCCGCCGCTGGCGGCCGGCGTGTTTTCCACGAAGTTGCTTCCTCCGTCGGTCCAGCCGTGTTGCGCGACGTACGACTCGGCCTCGACCTTCTCCCCGATGGGGGCACTGTGCGGCTTCACGATCAGGTGAATGGTCACCTCGTCGGTCGCCGCGCCGTCGGTGACGACGAATGTCAGATTCTGCTCACCCGCTACCGTGGGGTGGATCGTCACCAGCCCGGTGGCGGCGTCGATGCTGACGCCGTCCGGCAGGTCGCGGGCGTAGAACGCGAGCGGATCGCGGTCGCGATCGGTCGCCGCCAGCGGCACCCGCACCGTGCTGTACTGGTCGGCGGTCACGTCCGCCCCGCCGGTCAGCACCGGGGCGTGGTTGCCCCGTGCCGACGGCAGCCGGCCCTGCCACCGGAGCGTGGCGAACGAGTGGGCCGGCACCGTCTCGACGAAGGACCGGCCGGCGAGCACGAGGCGAACTGTCGTATCGGCGGCGTTGCTGTTGCCGAGGATGGCGACGAAGTTGTTCGCCCGGTCGCGATACACGACGTTGCTGATGCCGTTCGTCGTGGCGCTGGACTCCACGCGTACATGCTCCGGCCCGAGGTACCGCGCGAACTGCCCGATCTGGTAGAGCTCGTCGCGGACGGTGAACTGGCGCGTCACGGTGTTGACCGTGACCAGACGGTTCGGCCAACTCGTCGTCCGGCCGATTTCGTCCCAGTCGACGTTGTTGTCGCGCAACGGCGTCCAGTGCAGGATCCCGCCGTTCTGGTCGGTGGTCTGGGCCCAGGTGATGTAGGAACTGACGTTCAGCCGGAAGTAGCTCAGGATCGTAGCGGGGGACAGGTCGCTCGTCTCCGTCATGTGCACCGGCTTTCCGGTCTGCTGGTACGCGTCACGCATGACCGTCGGGTCGCCCCAGTACGGGTGGAACGCGATGCCGTCCGCGGCCGCCTGGACCTGCCTGCCGGTCACGGAGCCATCCGGTGCGTCGTCGAAGATGCGGTGGTAGTTCTTCGTCTGGGTACTGTTCGGGTCGCGCCAGTCCCAGAAGTTGAAGTCGTGCACGTAGAGCTGGGTGTCGAGGCGCGCGGCGGCGAACTGACGGTCGATCGCGAGCGCCAGCTTCTGCTGCTGCGCCACACTGATGTCCATCGCGGGATAGACGACGTCGATGCCAGGCTCGTTCAGCAGGGTCAGCGCGTCGATGTGAATGCCGCGCCGCGCGTACGCCTCGATGAACTTCACGTAGTACCGGGCGAAGACGTCGATGCAGTCATCGCGCAGCTTGCCGACCTGGTAGTAGGTGGTCGTGCTGCCGGGCAGGAGCGCGACCTCGCCGGTGAACCGGTTGTTGGTCTTCATCCAGGCCGGCGCGCTCCAGGCGGAGGCGAAGAACGTCGCCCGCGGGTTGAAGCGCTGGATCAGCTTGATCGTGTCGATGATGTGCAGGTCGATGTCGCGCTGGATGGAGAAGTACCTGAGCCCGAAGTCCTCGGTGACGCCGGCGGGCAGTTCGTCCTCCGACCAGAACGGCAGGTGCTCGATGACGTCGGGACTGCCGAGCGTCACGCGGAACCGGTCGAGGCCCGCGCCGGTTCTCGGGTCGACCAGCAGTCGGATGGCCTCCTCGCGCTTCGCCGGTCCGAGCTTCCACAGGTTGGAGACGCTCGTCTCGTCGAGGGAGAAGCCGATCCCCGTGTAGCGCTGGCGCGTCTGGCTTCCGTCGATGACGACTGTCGCGTCGACGGGTGCGTTCCGTCCGGTGCCCACCCGCACGGTGGGCAGCCGCTGCCAGGCGTGTTGGGCGCCGTCGGAGTACGTGCCGGTCACCAGTGCGTCCGGTTCGGCCCGCCCCGCCGTCGCCGGCAGCGCGCCGGTCGTCACGGCGACCGCTGTCGATACGGCGACGAACGCCGCGGTGATGGATCGCCTCACGATGCCTCCTTGTGGCGGGGAGCGTGCATGTCAATGCGAGGCGCCGGTGCTGCCGGAGGGTCCGGTACCGCGGTGGCACCGCCCGAAAGCATCATCGACATCCTTCGGCCTGCTTTCGTTCCGACATAAATTAACACCGATGTGGCTGCACGGCGATCGTGCGAGCGCGATGCTTGTGAAATGGCCGGACGGTCGGCCGACGGTATTCGACAACTCGGTCAGACCCTCCGAATTGCACCTCGTCGAGGGTGCCACCAACGAGCATGGTCGATGGAAATACATGTATAACCGTTGTTCCAGGTGCTCGCCGCCCATCCTGGGTCGTACTCTGCGGGACGGGTTGTGTCCGAAGCGCGAGGTAACCCTTGATGTATGGCAGGGGCCTGGCGAGACTGTGCGCATGCATGCGGCGTGGAGGTCCCCTGTGGAGACGGTACGTAGGAGCGACCCGGACAGCCGGTGGCTTGCCGTGGGCAGCTCCGCGGAATCGGATTCCCATCGTGCGGGTGCGACAGCCGCCCGGGTCGCCGTCGCGGACTCCGATGTCAAGCTGCTGATGGTCTACTGCCTGGCGACGCGAGATCCGGAGGACGTGCTGGCGGGCATCCGTTCGGTGGCGCCCGACGTACCGCTGATCGGTTGCTCGACGACCGCGGTGATAACCCCGGACGGCCCTGGCGAAACCCCCGGTGTGGTCGTCGTGGGGCTGGGCGGTCGGGGCTTCTCCGTCGCCACGCGGGTCGCTCAGGATGTGACGGGACGTCAGCGCGACGCCGGCAAGGAGGTGGCGGCCTGCGTCGCCGAGGTCGCCGACCGCCCACACCAGGTGCTGGTGCTGTTGACCGACGGGCTGGTCGCGGCGCCGGCCGAGGTTCTCGCCGGTGCGTACAGCGTGGTCGGCGCAAGCCTGCCGATGGTGGGCGGCGCGTCCTGCCCGGAACCGTCGATGACCCGGACCTTCCAGCTGCACGGTGACCGGGTCGTCGCGGACGGGGTCGTCGGTGCGGCCATCGCCTCGGACGGCCCGTTCGGGGTCGGGCTGCGGCACGGCTGGCGTCGGGTGGGCGAGCCGATGATCGTGACGAAGAGCAACCACAATGTGGTCTACACCCTGGACGACCGACCCGCGGCGCCGGCCTATCTGAGCCAGTTGGCCGCCCCGCCCGAGGCGTTCGTCGAACCGGCCGCGTTCGAGCGCTTCGCCGAACGCAGGCCCATCGGGGTCCGCAGTCGTCGCGGCGAGGTGGTTCGCAATGTCGGGTCGTCGTCCCACCTGGCCGATGGTTGGCTGCACTCGTCCGGCGACGTTCCGGAAGGCGCGTTGATCTGGCCGATGGAGGGGGATACGGCATCGGTCCTGGATGCCGCCGGTGACGCGTGTCGTGACGCCATCGCCATGCTCGGCGACGCAGAGCCGCTCGGCCTGATGGCCTTCGACTGCGAGACGCGGTCCCGTTTTCTCGGTGCCGAGGGCCGGCGTGAGGAGATCGCGAGGATGAACGCACGGGCGGGCGCGGCCCGCCTGTCCGGGCTCTACACCTGGGGGGAGATCGCCCGTACCCGTGGGATCAGCGGCTTTCACAACCAGACGCTGGTCGTTCTCGCGGTGGGCTGACATGTTGCCATCGGCAACGGCACTGGCCACCCAGCAGCTGGCGCAGTTCCTCGCCGTCATCTCGACGGTGCAGGACAGCTCGGCCGCGACCGCGATGGCGGCCGAACTGGCCGCCCGCGCCCTGGAGTCCGAGGTGGGAGCCGTGCTCGGCGTCGACGGCGTGCTGAGCGCCGTGGGCTTCTCCCCGGGCAGGCTGCCGGCGGCCGAGCTGGCCGAGATCGCCGCCGGTGCCCGCCGGGAGCTTGACGTGCCCGGCGCGGGCCGGTGCCGCACCGCGGCGGCGCCGATCGCGGGTCACGTACCGGGCCATCTGGTGGTGGCCCGCGCCGGCGACGACGAGTTCACCGTCGATGAGGTCAGCCTGCTCCGCGGGATGGCGCGCGTGCTGGAGCTGACCATCGCGCGACTGCACACCCTCGAGGCGGAGCGCCGGCAGGCCGCCGAGAACGAGCGACTTCTGGGCGAGCTGCGCGACCGGCACCGGCTGTTGGAGGAGCTGTCGCGGATCCAGCGCGCCATCGCCCGGCAGCAGCCGCTGCAGTCCATCCTCGATGCCGTCACCCGGGGCGCGCAGAACCTGCTCGGCGACGAGCGGGCCGAACTGCGGATGCGCGACCCGGACGATCCGCAGACGCTGGTGCTGCATTCCCACCTGGGGGTTCCGGCGGAGCTCGCCAAGGAGCTGTGGCGCCTTCCGGTCAGCGCCGCCGGCGCCGCCGGACAGGCGCTGCTGCGCGATGACGTGGTGGTTGCGGAGCACCTTCAACCCGACCGGCCCGACCGGTCCGAGCCCGCTTCCTGCGGTACCGGGGCGGCGATGGCGGCTCCGGTGCACGACGACGGCACGGTGGTCGGCAGCCTCCTGGTGGCCTCCTATCGGCCACGTCGGTACACCGACCGGGACCGGGAGGTGCTGCGGGTCTTCGCCGACCAGGTGAGCCTGGCGGTGACCGACCACAAGATCCGTGAACGGATGTCCGAGGCCTACCACGACTCGCTGACGGGGCTGGCGAGCCGGGCGCTCTTCCTGGAGCAGCTTGACTACGACCTGGCGCGGGCCAGGCGGCAGGGGACCCAGCTCGCCGTGCTCTTTCTGGACCTCGACCGGTTCAAGACGGTCAACGATTCCCTCGGTCACGCCGCCGGTGACGCTCTACTCGTCGTGGTCGCGGACCGGTTGCGGCAGTGCCTGCGGACCACCGACCGGGCCGCGCGTTTCGGCGGTGACGAGTTCGCGGTGGTGCTGGAGGACCTCGAACGGCAGGAGGACGCGGTTACCATCGCGCGCCGGATCATCACGGTGCTCCAGGAGCCGTTCCTCATTCAGGACAAGGTGGTATTCGTCAACGTCAGCATCGGGATCACGTTCAACGCCGACACGGGCACGGCGGGCGAGGATCTGATGCGTACCGCCGACCTGGCGATGTATCAGGCGAAGCGGAACGGCAAGGGGCGGTACGAGATCTTCGAACCGGCCATGCGGGCACAGCTGTTGAGTACGGTCGATATGGAGGTGCACCTGCGCAGAGCGGTGGAGCGCGACGAGTTCGTACTGCAGTACCAGCCCATCGTCGATCTGACCGACGGCCGCGTCACCGGGGTGGAGGCGCTCCTTCGCTGGCGTCACCCCGAGCGCGGCATCCTCGCCCCGGTGCACTTCGTCCCCCTCGCGGAGGAGACCGGACTGATCGTGCCGATCGGGCTGTGGGTACTGCGGACGGCGTGCCACCAGGTCGCCGCCTGGAACGCGGTCCGGCCGGGTAAGCCGCCGCTCGCCGTCAACGTCAACCTGTCCGCCCGCCAGCTCCAGCAGCCCGATCTGCCCGGCGTCCTGGCTGCCGTCCTGGACGAGACCGCACTCGACCCCGCCTGCCTGGTTTTGGAGATCACCGAATCACTGCTGCTGCACGATACCGAGACAACGATGTCCCGGCTCGAACAGATCAAGGCACTGGGGCTACGCCTGGCCCTCGACGACTTCGGAACCGGCTATTCGTCGCTGGCTTATCTGCGCCGATTCCCGATCGACATCATCAAGATTGACAAGTCGTTCGTGGCGCAGATCGCATCCGGACCGGAGGCGTCCAGACTGGCCCGGGCGATCGTCCAGTTGGGTCAGACGCTGCACCTGGTCACCGTAGCCGAGGGGATCGAAAGCGCGGACCAGGTGGCCGAGCTGCGCGGTGCCGGTTGCGGCTTCGGGCAGGGGTACTACTTCGCCAAGCCGCTTGACCGTGACGAGATGGATTCCCTGCTCACCGTCGGCTGATCGCCGAGTGCCGGCAACAGCTCAGCCGCTGCCGGCTACCTGCCGCTGCTCCTCGCCGGTGGCGGCGTCGCCGCCTTGCGGCCAGAGCTGGACACTGCGAGCCGCCGCGGTCACCAGCACTTTCAACTATGTGGTTGACGGGCCGGGCATTGTCCGGCTATCGTCTTCTTCAACCAACCGGTTGAAACGAAGGGTTTCCGCATGGCGGCGGACACGCTGTCCCGGGTCTTTTCCGCCCTCGCCGATCCGACCAGGCGCGACATGGTGGCTCGGCTCGCCGAGGCCGATGCGACCGTGAACCAGCTGGCCGAGCCGTACCGGATGACGCTGCAGGCCGTTTACAAGCACCTCCGGGTGCTGGAGTACGCCGGGCTGGTGAGCCGGCCGCGCGGCCCGC
>JAVHWE010000204.1:0-5616 GCA_032160285.1 Micromonosporaceae bacterium
TCCCCGAGTACCGCCCGTCGCGGTTCCGCGGCGAGGTGTGGCCGGCGCCGGCCGCCTTCGGCTACCTGCGTGAACGCGCGGTACCCATCGACCTCGGCCGCCCCGTTCCCCGCTGACGTAGGCCGGCGGTTGACGGCCGCCCGCCGCTGACGCCGGCCGGCGGTTGATCGCCGCCCGCCGCTGACGCGCCGGGCTCGTCGGCGCCGCACGCTCACGCTCGACGCGGTGGCGCGGGCGGAGCACGGCTGGCCCCCCGAATGGCCCCCTTTCTGGCCCCTCCCTGAGTGACGGTTCGCTGGTTGTCTCGGTGGCATGCACCCGATTACTTGCAAGATTGCAAACGGCCCGGTAGGTTCGACGTGACCGAGAAGGGGGACCGGCCCCGATCGGTTGTCGTGGGTGACTCGCTCGACCGGGCGATCATGATGGGCCTTCGGCTACGCCGGCCCGGCGCGGACGATGAGTGGCCGTTCGAGGTGATCTGCCCGGTCTGCGGTGCGACGCTGATGGTATCCGGCGGGTCAGCGCGGCCTACCGTTGCGGCGCGTCGACTGGACGCGTTCACGCTGCGCCACAGCACCCATGAGAACCCGGACTCCGACGAGCCGCTCGGACCCGGGCCGGCAGGGCCCGAGCCGAACGACGGGCCGAACAACGAGCCGGACGACCCGGTGGTGGAGGCATGATGACGCTCCAGCAGTTCCGGCTGGTGGTAGACCAGCCGGTCGACCAGGACACCGCGACGGCGCTGGCGCAGCGCTGCGATGACGTGACGATCGAACGCCTTCCGCCCCGGCCGGGTGCGCTGATCACCTTCGACCGGGAGGCGCCGTCCCTGGTCGACGCGATCCTGTCGGCCGTACGCGACCTCGACGCGGTGGGCCTGCCCGCGGCCCGGGTCCGCGACGACGACGACCTGGTCACCCTCGCCATCATCGCCGAGCGGGTCGGGCGTTCGCGGGAGGCGGTCCGGCTGTGGTCGGTCGGGCGCACCGGGCCCGGCGGGTTCCCGTCGCCGGTCGACGCGCTGAGCGTCGCGTACTACCGGTGGAGCCAGGTCGCGCCGTGGCTGCGCGACCGGATGGGAATGCCGGTGCCCGATCCGGAGCCGGTGCTGGCCGCGGTCAACCTGGCCCTCCAGCTCAGGGCGATGGCCCCGCGGCTGTCCCGGATGGACGCGGTCCGCGCGTTGATCGCCGCATGACGGCGTCAGCCGCCCGACCGGCGCCGCGGACCGGCAGGATGGCCTCATGCCCAGTCTGACCAGGGACGAGGCCGCCGAGCGCGCGGCACTGCTGACCGTCGACGGGTACACCATCGACCTCGACCTCACCCGCGGCGCCACCGAGTTCGGCTCGACCACCGTGATCAGGTTCCGCTGCGACCGACCCGGCGCGGCCACCTTCGCCGAGCTGCGCCCGATCCGCGTGCACCGCGCTTTGCTCAACGGCCGCGACGTCGACGTCACCGCTCTCGACGCCGGCGACGGCAACAGGCTCCGGCTGTACGATCTCGCCGCCGACAACGAGCTGACGGTCCATGCCACCATGGCCTACTCGAACACCGCCGAGGGGCTGCACCGCTTCGTCGATCCGGCCGACGGCGAGGTGTACCTCTACGCGCAGACCTGCCTCGACTCGGCGCAGCGCGTCTTCACCTGCTTCGACCAGCCCGACCTCAAGGCGCCGCTGATCCTCGCGGTGACCGGTCCGCAAGCCTGGACGGTACTGGCCAACAGCCCGGTCGCGTGCCCGGTACCGGGTCGGTGGGAGTTCGCGGCCACGCCGCCGTTGTCGACGTACCTGATGACGCTGGTGGCCGGCCCCTACCGGTCGTGGTACACCGCGCACGACGGGATCGGACTGGGCATCCACTGCCGGGCCGCCCTGGCCGACCATCTCGACCGCGACGCCGACGAGGTATTCGGCATCACCGCCGCCTGTTTCGACCGGTACCACGAGGTGTTCGGGGTCCGGTACCCCTTCGGCAAGTACGACCAGGTCTTCGTCCCGGAGTTCAACGTCGGCGCGATGGAGAACCCGGGCTGTGTGACATTCCGCGACGAGTTCGTGTTCCGCTCGGCGGTGACCGAGGCGGAGCGCACCACCCGGGCGATGGTGATCGCGCATGAGATGGCCCACATGTGGTTCGGCAACCTCGTCACCATGCGCTGGTGGGACGATCTGTGGCTCAACGAGGCCTTCGCCGAGTACCTCGGGGTCCGGGTGGCGGGCGAGGCGACCCGGTTCGCCGACACCTGGAGCACGTTCACGATCAACCGCAAGACCTGGGGGTACGCCGCGGATCAGCGCCCCTCGACCCACCCGGTGGCGCCCGACCGCGTCGACGACTGCGCCGCCGCGCTGCTCAACTTCGACGGCATCTCGTACGCGAAGGGCGCGAGCGCGGTCCGCCAGCTGGCCGCGTGCCTGGGCGACGACGCGTTCTTCGCCGGCCTCCGCCGCTACTTCGACGCGTACCGGTTCCGCAACGCCACCCTCGCGGATCTGCTCACCGTGCTCGGCGAAGCGGGCGGCGGCCGGGACCTGACCGGCTGGGCGCTGCCGTGGCTGCGGGCGACCGGGGTCACCACCCTGCGCCCGGTCGCCGCCATCGGCCCGGACGGACGGTACACCGCGGTGACGATCGTGCAGACCGCCCCGCCCGAGCGGCCCACACTGCGCCCCCACCGGCTCGCTGTCGGCCTGTACGACCGGGGCCGCGACGGCCGGCTGGAGCGTCGGCGACAGGTCTGCGTGGATCTGGAGCCGGCCGCCGACCATGGGCGCACCCCGGTGCCGGCCTTGACCGGCGAGCCGGTGGCGACGCTGTTCCTGACCAACGACGACGACCTGAGCTACGCCAAGGTGCGGCTGGCCGACGCCGAACTGGAGGCGCTACCCCGCCTGCTGCCCGCGGTGGTCGATCCGCTCGCCCGGGCCATGCTGTGGAGTGCGGCCTGGGACGCCACCCGCGACGCGGACCTGCCGGCGGACCGGTTCCTGGAACTTGTCGTCGCCGGTCTGCCGACCGAGACCGAACTGGCGGTATTCGCGCAGGTCGTCAGCTTCGCCGTGGACCTGACGGCGGATCAGTACCTGGGCGGTGAGCGGAGGCCGGCCGCGCTGGCCGCGCTAGCGGCCGCCTGCGCCCGTACCGTGCTGGTGGCCGAACCCGGCAGCGGCCGGCAGCTCGCCGCGGCGCGGGGCTATGTCCGCTGTGCCACCGTCGCGGACGTACCCGTGCTGCGTGGGTGGCTCGCGCCGGCCGACGGAGATCCGTCATCCGGGGCGTCCGGCGCGGCGCGGCCCACCGTGCCGGACGGGCTGACCGTCGACGCGGAGCTGCGGTGGGCGGTGCTGCGGCGGTTGGTCGTGCTCGGCGCGGCGGGCCACGCCGACATCGACGCCGAGCTTGACCGCGACCACGGTGCGGCCGGTGCCGAGCAGGCCGCCGGGTGCCGCAGCGCGCTCCCCGACGCCGGGGCCAAGGCGAGTGCGTGGCAGTCGATCATGGTCGACACGTCGCTGTCCAACCGGCTGTTGCTGGCCACCGCTGACGGGTTCTGGCAGCCCGACCAGGACGACCTCACGGCGGGCTACGTCGACCGGTACTTCGCGGAGTTGCCGGCGATGGCGAACCGCCGCAGTCCGGAGGTGACCTGGCGGCTCGCGGCGGCGGCGTATCCACGGTTGGCGGTCCGGTCGGAGACGGTCACGGCGGCACAGCGCCTGCTCGACCACGACGACCTGCCGGCCGGTCTCCGCCGGACCGTCCTGGACTGCACCGACGACCTGCGGCGCGCGTTGGCGGTACGCGGGTCGGTCGGCGGGTGATGCGTAACGAACGACCGGCGCAGGCGGTCGATCCACCGGCGCGGGCGGGGCGGTACGAGCCGGTGCCGGCCGATCGTGGGGCTACCATCCCGCGGATGGAGCAACCCGGGCCCCGGATCGGCATCATGGGGGGCACGTTCGATCCGATCCACCACGGTCACCTGGTCGCCGCGAGCGAGGTTGCCGGCCGGTTCGCGTTGGACGAGGTCGTGTTCGTCCCGACCGGTCAGCCCTGGCAGAAGGGCGAGGTGGCGGTCAGTCCCGCCGAGGACCGGTACCTGATGACCGTCATCGCAACGGCATCGAACCCGCGTTTCCACGTCAGCCGCGTCGATATCGAGCGGGACGGTCCGACCTACACCGTCGATACGCTGCGCGACCTGCGCGCCGAGTACGGGCCTACGGCGGAGCTGTTCTTCATCACCGGCGCCGACGCGCTGGAGAAGATCCTCTCCTGGAAGGATGCCGGCCGGATCTTCACGTTGGCCCACTTCATCGGCGTCACCCGCCCGGGGTTCGACCTCAGTGCCGCACACCTGCCGGCGGACGCGGCGAGTCTGGTACGGGTACCGGCGATGGCGATCTCGTCGACCGACTGCCGGGCGCGCGTCGAGAGCGGCAAACCGGTGTGGTACCTGGTACCGGACGGTGTGGTGCAGTACATCGCAAAGCGACATCTGTATCGAAACAATGCGTAAATGGAGTCGGCGGTCCGCGCGGACGCGTGAGAGGCTTGGGGTCGGTGTGAAACCTGCAGGAGTGCTACGACGAAAGGAGCCCGGTGCCCGCATCTGAGCGTGCCCGAGAGCTGGCGTTGGTCGCCGCGCAGGCGGCTGCCGACAAGAAGGCGGAGGACGTGGTGATTCTCGACGTCGGCGATCAGCTCGTGATCACCGACGCGTTCCTGTTGGCCTCGGCGCCGAACGAGCGCCAGGTGCTCGCCATCGTGGACGCCATCGAGGAGAGGCTGCTGGAGCTGCCGGACCGGGCCAAGCCGGCCCGCCGGGAGGGCGAACGCGCCGGGCGCTGGGTACTGCTGGACTACATCGACCTGGTCGTGCACGTTCAACACACGGAGGAGCGCGAGTTCTACGCGCTGGACCGACTGTGGAAGGACTGTCCGACGATCCCGTTCGTCGACCGTGACCTGGTGGCGGGCGAAGCGAACGGGGCGGCGTGACGCGGCTGCTGCTGTGGCGACACGGGCAGACGACCTGGAACGCCGCCGGCCGGGTCCAGGGACAGCTTGACGGGGAGCTCAGCGAGGTGGGGCGGGAGCAGGCCGGAGCGGTCGCCGCCCGGCTGGTCGGCTACCACCCGGACATGCTGGTCACGAGCGATCTCCGCCGTGCCGGGGACACGGCGGCCGCCCTGGCGGCGCTCACCGGCCTGGCCGTGGGCGTCGACGCCCGGCTACGGGAGCGCCACCACGGGGTGTGGCAGGGTCTGACGACCGCCGAGATCGCCACCCGGTGGCCAGAGCAGTACCACCTGTGGCGCACCGGTAAACCGGTACCCGGGCTCGGGGTTGAAGATGTTGAAGGGGTCGGCAAACGCATGGTCGACGCGCTTCAGGACGCGGCCGGCCGCGCGCCCGGCGGGACCGTCGTCCTGGTCAGCCACGGTGCGGCCATCCGGCGCGCGGTGATCACCATGCTGGGCTGGCCGGTTCCGGTCGCCGCGACCCTCGGCGTGATGGCGAACTGTCACTGGGCCGAACTGAGGCTCGATCCCGACCGCGGCTGGCAGCTGCGCTCCTACAATGCCAGCTGAGCCCGCT
>JAVHWE010000094.1:0-9500 GCA_032160285.1 Micromonosporaceae bacterium
CCCCCCAGCCCCCCGCCGCCCGGTCATTTGCCGCACACCACACCGCCGGCCGGCCCCCCGCCGGCCGGCCCACCGCCGGCCGCTCCGCAGCCGCCGGGTCGGCCCGGGCGGCGCGCCGGCAGCCAGCCGCCCGCCATCGCCGCCCGGCTGGCGGCCGGGGGCGGCCAGCCGCCGCCGGGACCGCCCTGGGCACCCCGGGCACGCCGGGGCCGCCGCCCCGGGCCGCCGCCCGCCGGCTCGGGTCAGCCGGCCGGGGCGGAGACCACCACCGCCACCTCACAGAGCGTTTTGCTGGCCGTCGGCGGGCTGCTGCTGGCCGGCGCCGCGGTGGTACTCGCCGTGTTCGGCTTCGGCAGCCTCGGCGCGATCGGCCGGGTCGGCCTGCTCACGCTGGCCACGATGATTCTGCTGATCCTGCCGATGGCGCTGACCAGGCGGGGCCTCAACGCGACGGCCGAAACTGTAGCGTCCGTTGGGCTGCTGATGGTGCTGCTTGACGGGTACGTCACGTGGTCGCTGAACCTGTTCGCCGCGGAGTCGATACCGACGACGGTCTACTTCGGACTGGTCTGCCTGGCGACCGCGGTGATCGCGACGGCGTACCGGGGCGCCAGTCACCTGATCGCCCCCCGCTACGCCACCATCCTGGTACTGCAGCCGGTTATCCCCCTGCTCGGGTACGTGTGGCTGGACGAACCGGCGGCGTGGGCACTGGCGCTGACCGGCGTCGCGACGATGGACCTGGCGCTCGGCATCAGCCTGACCCGGCCCGGCCGGTTCGCCGCGCTCGCCGGCTTCGTGCGGCCGGTGCGCCTACCCGTACACCTGCCGTCCGTGCACCTGCCGTCGGTGCACCTGCCGGGCCGGCACCCGCACCCGACGCCGCCCGATCCGCCGCAACCCCCGGATGAGCTGCTGCTGCGCCCGGAGTCCCGGCCCGAGGAGCCCGACGACGTCAAGACCGCCACCGGTTACCCGATCGCCGCCGAACCCATCGAGATCATTTCGCCCCGTGCCGAACACCCCACCGCCCATCCGTCGCCCGTCCTGCACCCCGCCCTGCAGGCACCCGCCATCCTGCGCGACCTGACCTGGGTACTGTTCACGCTCGCCTTCGGTGCGGCGCTGTCCTACGCCACCGTCGGCCTGGCCACGACGAACACGCTGAACCCGACCGTCCGGGCCGCCATGGTCCTGCTCCTGACGGTCACCGTCGGCATGGCGGGCGCGCTGAGCTGGCGGCGGTACCCGTTGCCGGACCTGGCCGGCGGACTGGCCACGCTGGCCGTCATGGCGTCGATCACCCGGGTCGGGTCGACCGCACTGCCCGGTCACGCCCTGCTGTTCGCCGCGCTCGCGGTCGCGGTGGCCGCCGTGGTGGTCCCGATGATGCCGGCACCGGCGCGGCTCGGGCCGCGGCTGGCCAACGCCGGCGCCGCCGTGGTCACCGCGGTGCTGCTGCTGTGGCGGGCGGTACCGGCGATCAACGGGCCGGTCCGAGCCGCCCGCCCGTGGTGGCACGCGGACCTGCCGGGCTACGCCGACCGGATCGGCGCCACGGCCGGTCCGGCCGGTTGGCAGCTCGTCGCGGCCGGAGCGCTGCTCACGCTTGCGGTGGCGATCGCCCTGCCCGGCTGGATCCGGATCGACGCGACCCTGACCGGCGGGGTACTGACCATGCTCACCGTGCCGGCGGTGTTGCACCTCAACTGGGCGACGACCCCCGCGGTACTGGCCATCGTCGCGATCGCGATCGGCGCCACCGGCCTGCTTGCCCGTACCGAGCGGACCGCCGCCAGCTTCGTGCTCGCGGCCGGTGCGCTCGGCGGGTACGCGGCCCTGACCTCGCTCACCCGACCCGCCGCTACCGCGCTGACGCTGTCCGCGATCACGCTGGGCGGTTTCGTCATCGCGAGTCTGCGCCCCCCGCGTACCGATCCTGGTGTCGAACTGGCCGGCCGGCTCGTCGGCGACTGGGCCAGCGGGGGCGCGGCGTTCGCGCTGCCCGGCGCGGTGTGCAGCGGACTCGCGGCCCTGGTCGCCGAACAGGTGGTACCCGGTGCCGGTGCGCCGTTCGTGCTGGCCGGCGGCTTCGTGGCGGTGTCCGGGACGCTCGGGTACGCGACGATCAGGCTCATCTCGGCGCGCCACCCCAACCAGCCGCTGCTGATCGGTACCTCGCTGGGCGCGGTCGCCGTGGCGGTCGCCGCGGTGGTCGCGCGTGGTTCGACCATCGTCGACATGACGGTCGGCCTGCTCCTGCTCAGCAGCGCCGTCCTGTTGTGGCTGGCGCCGTCGATGAGCAGCCGGGTCATCTTCGGCCAGCGGCTCACCGGCCCCGACGTCGCGGCCGCGGCGGTCACCGCCAGCACGACCGCGGCGATGGCCCGGGTCCTGAGCCTGCTCGTGCCCGGCATCGGCCTGGTCACCACCGCGGTCCTGGTACTGGCGGTCGCGGTCGCGGTCCGCGCGCTGCCGGCGGAGCAGCGGCGCGGACCGGTGGTCGGCGGGCTGGTGGTGGGTGCCGTCGTCGCCACGGCCGCCGGCGCGGCCGCGCTCGGTGGCGCGGCCGGCGTCGTGCGCGCGAGCAGCCCCTGGTGGCACGCCGCGCTGGGACCGGCCTGGACCCACACGGTCGTCCAGTACGCGCCGTACGGCTGGCAGGGCCCGATCACGCTGCTCCTCGTCGCGGCGGCCGCCGCGATCGTGGTCCCGGAGCCGCTCGGCGACCACCTGGCCGCCATCGCGATCGGGCTGGCCGCGATCGGGGCGGCCGCCGGCTTCGGACTGGCCTGGTGGTCCCCGATGGTGATCGGCATGCTGGCCGCGATCGGGCTCGGTATGGCCGCCGCGGCGACCGACCAGCCCCGCGTCGCGTACACCCGGATCTCCGTCGCCGGCGCGGTCGGCGCGTTCGCCGCCGTCGCCAGCCTGGTCCGGCCGGCGTCGACCGCGTCCACACTGGAGAGTCTGGCGATCGCCGCGGTGCTGATCGCGGCGTTCGCCGGGGTCCGGCTCGCCGCCGCGCGTACCGCCGCGTCGCGGGTCCTGGTGGCCCACCTGGTACCGGTCGGTGGCGGCTCGTCGGCCGCCGCGGTGCTGGCACTGGCCGGCGCGGCGGCAGCGCTGGCCGCCGGTGAGCGCCATCCGGCCTCGGTGGTGATGGCCGGTGCCCTGGCGGCGACCAGCCTCGGACTGGCGGTGGCGGGGCTGGCCTGCTGGCGTACCCCCGCCTTTCTGCCGTACGTGACCGCCGGGGTCGCCCTGTCCAGCAGCGTGATCGCTCTTGCCGCGCTGCCGGTCGGGCTGCCCGTCGGCGTGTACGGGGCCACCGGGGCCCTGCTCGGGGTGCTGGCCGAACTGATGCGCGTCAACGCCGCGCGGCGGATCGGCTGGCGGCCGGAGGACGGTTGGCAGCCGGTCGGCAACTGGAACCCACGCCGGACCGCCGAGCCGGGCAACGGCTGGATCCCCGGCCGCGGCTGGCTGTCCGCCGGGCGGTGGCGACCGGCCCCCGAGAACAGCTTCCGTACCGGCGCGGCCGCCGCCGGTGCCCTGCCGGCCGTGATCGCGCTGGCGGCGCTCTCGCTGCCGCTGATGGCCGCGCTTTTCGGCCCGTACCATTTCGCGGCGCATCCGTGGACGTCGACCCCGACCGGCTCCGGCAGCCTGGAACCGTTCGGGGGCTGGGCCGCCCACCTCACCGACGTGATCACCGCAGCCGTGTTGACCTTCGCCGGCGCGTTGGCCGCCGTCGGGCTCGGCGGCTCCCGCCAGCTCGTCGCCGACCGGATCGTGGCGGTGGCCGTACCGGGTGCCGGCCTGACTCTGCTGCTGGTACCCGCGGCGCTGCACGTCGGCTCCGTGCAGGCGACGTTCGCGCTGCTGGTGACCACGCTGTGCGGGCTGAGCCTGGCGCTGACCCTGCCGCCGACCCGCGACAGTGTGGACGGTGACGCCCTGCGGGTGGCGCGCCGACTGGTGTTCGCCCTGGCCGTACTCGCGGCGCTGGCCGGGCAGCTCGGCAGCCTGGCGACCCGCTCGCAGACCATTGAGGCGCTCGCCGGTTCGGTGGTCGTCGGCGCGGTCGCGGCAACGTGGGGGCGGTACGCGCTGGCCCGGATGATCGGCTGGAATGTGGCCGTCGGTTCGGCCGGGCTGCTGGCAGTGGCGGCCAGTCTGGCGGCCGGCTTCCCGGCCCGCTGGGCCGCGTTCCCGCTGCTGGGCGTGGCGGCACTGGCGGTGGCGCTGGCCGCCGCGCTGCCCCTGCTGCGTCGCGTCTACTCCCTCGACGACGAGATCACCGTCATCGAGGGCACCGCCCTGCTCGCCATGGTGTCGGCACTGGTCCTGACGCTCGGCGCACCCCGGTACACCGCGCTCGCGCTGACCGCTCTCGGTGCGGTACTGGGTCTCGCGGTCAGTCGACCCGGCCGGCCGGAGCGCCAGCGCCAGGTGCTGATCATCGCCGCGGCCGCCAGCGAGGTCGTCGGCGTGTGGCTGCTGATGAGTACCGGCAACGTCGCCCTGCCCGAGGCGTACAGCCTGCCGTTCGCCGTGTTCGCCCTGCTCGTCGGCCTCCTCGAGCTGCGCCGCCGGCCCGATATCGGAAGCTGGCTGGCGTACGGGCCGGCGCTCGTCGCCGGGTTCCTGCCGACCCTGGTTCTGGTCCTGATGACGGAAACCGCGCCGCTGCGACGGATCCTGCTGATAGTGGCCGGCGTCCTCACCGTGGCCCTGGGTAGTGTCCGCCGCCAGAAGGCACCCGTCGTCGTCGGTAGCGTCGTGACCGCCGTAGCGACCCTCAACGAAATGCTCCGGCTAAGCGCCATGCTCCCCTGGTGGGTCCTGCTCCTCCTCTTCGGCGCCGCCGGCGCCCTGCTGGTCACCCTGGGTGCCAACTACGAAAAGCGCCGCCACAACGTCGCCCGCCTCCGCGCCACCCTCAACCGCCTCCGCTGACGCCCTCCCCCTTTCCGCGGTCTTGGGTGTCCAAGATCGCGGAGTCCGGGACGGCAAGGGGGAGGGTGGCGCGGAGGGCGGCGTCCTTTTCGGCTACCTGGCCCTTGAGGGTGGCCTGGTAGGCGGTCAAGCGGGACTGGAGGGCGGGGTTCGCGGTGGCGAGGATGCGGACGGCCAACAGGGCGGCGTTGCGGGCGCCGCCGATGGATACCGTGGCGACCGGGACGCCGGCTGGCATCTGGACGATCGAGAGCAGCGAGTCGAGGCCGTCGAGGTACTTCAGCGGTACCGGGACGCCGATCACCGGGAGGGGCGTGGCCGCGGCGACCATGCCGGGCAGGTGGGCGGCCCCACCCGCGCCCGCGATGATCACCTTGAGACCGCGGTTTGCGGCCCCGCCCGCGTACTCGAGCATCGCCTCGGGCGTCCGATGCGCCGACACCACCCGTACCTCGTGGCTGACCCCGAACTCAGCCAACACCTCGGCCGCGGCCGCCATCACCGCCCAGTCCGAGTCACTGCCCATAATCACACCGACGTCCGTCACGTGACCTCCAGATCGTGGACACCCATGCGGGTCAGGGCTAGCACATCGGTCCAAGATCTGCGAGCGCACCCTCCCGCAGCCAGCGGGCGGCCGTGGTGGCGCGGGCACGGGCCTCGGGCAGGGTGTCACCCAGAACGGTGACGTGGCCGATCTTGCGGCCGGGGCGGGGCTGCTTGCCGTAGAGGTGGACCTTGGCGGTTGGTTCGGCGGCGAACAGGTGGTGCAGGCGCTCGTCGATGGCCATGCCGCCGGGCGGACCGCCCAGGACATTGGCCATCGCCACGGCCGGCGCGGCCAGCGAGGTGTCGCCGAGCGGATAGTCGAGGACGGCCCGCAGGTGCTGCTCGAACTGGGAGGTACGGGCTCCCTCGATCGTCCAGTGCGCCGAGTTGTGCGGTCGCATCGCCAGCTCGTTGACGAGTAACCCGTCGGCCGTCTCGAACAGCTCGACAGCCAGGATGCCGACCACGTCCAGCGCCGTCGCCAGGTCGATGGCGAGCCGCTCGGCGGCCACCGCGAGATCGTCGGACAGACCCGGAGCGGGCGCGAGGACCTCCACACAGATGCCGTCGCGCTGCACGGTCTCCACCACCGGGTACGCGGCGACCTGCCCGAACGGCGACCGCGCGACGACGGCGGCCAGCTCGCGACGCAGCACCACCCGCTCCTCGACGATCAGCTTCGCGTCGGGAAGGGGATCATCGCGGTCGATCACCCAGACCCCGCGCCCGTCGTACCCTCCGGTCACCGCCTTGGCCACGACCGGCCAGCCGGTACCGGCGGCGAACGCGGCGACGTCGTCGGGGCCGGTCACCGGCCGCCACCGCGGTACCGGTACGCCCAGCTCCGCCAACCGGGCCCGCATCGCACCTTTGTCCTGGGCGTACCGGAGGGCATCAGCCGTCGGCAGCAGGGTGACCCCCTCGGCCGCCAGCGTGCGGATCAACTCGCCCGGCACGTGCTCGTGATCGAAGGTGACGACCTCGCAACCCGTGGCGAAGGCGCGCAGCGCGTCAAGATCGGAGGGCCGTCCAATGTGGACGTCCGGAGCGACCAGCGCGGCACCGTCGTCCGGCGAGGCGGCGAGCACCCGCAGCGACTGGCCGAGCGCGATGGCCGCCTGGTGGGTCATCCGGGCGAGCTGACCGCCGCCCACCATGCCGACAACAGGCAGCCCGGTACGGGAATCCATCAGCGGGAAGCCTACCGACCTCCCGACCGCAGGCGTCCCCCGACCACCGCATGACGCGGCGCCGGGGGACCCTTGCACCCGAATTCAGGCCCGGAACGCGACCGTCGGAGCTGGGAACGTCGCTTCAGATCTCCGGGCCGCGACGGCGCAGCTCGTCGACGGAGCCCATCGCGTCGCGGAGTTCACCGAGCCAGGCGTCGGCGTGCTGGCCGACCAGGTTGACGCACCAGGCCAGCGCGTCGGAGCGGGACCGCGCCACGCCCGAGTCGACGAGCGTGTCCAGGACCTGCCGGTCCACCTGGCGCAGCCGGGTCATCACCGGCGCCGACAGGGTGGTGAACACCTCGGTGGTCCCGCCGGCCACGGCTCCCCAGCCGACCTTGCGCCGGTACCGGTGTTCGAGCTGGCGGGCGATGCCGATCCGGCGGTCGCGGGTGGACTCCCGAAACGACGCGATCCGGCCCTGCTCGGCGGCCGCGCGATCGGCGTCGGTGGCGTCGTCGGCCAGCGTGGGCTCGGCGAGCCGGCCGACGATGATGATCTCGTCGCGGTCGACGGTGATGTCCGGCGGACCGGTGAACCAGTCGTCCGGCAGCGCCCCGCGGATCCAGGCGACGGCGTCATCGGTCGGCGGCGGCTCCGCGCGGCCGCCGCCGCCGCGGCTCCAGCCCGGGCCGCCACCCCAGTGTTCTCTTCTCATGTCAGCACCCCTTCGCTTGCTTCATTACATGATTACACCGTTTCCGGCGAACATGACAGGGGCAAGACGGGTGAGGTCACCGGCCGAACGTGGCGAGCAGCTCCTCCACGCTGGTCACCGGCGCGTCGCAGACGAAGCCGCGGCACACGTACGCGGTGGCCTTCCCGTCCAGGGCGGGCCGACCGGCCAGCAACGGCACCCCGTCGGCGTCCGGTTCGCCGGCGACGATCACCGCGCCGGGCGGGGCCGCCCGCCACGCGGCGGCGAGCAGCGGCGCGATGTCCGAGCCGCCGACGATCGCGACCTCGTACGGGCCGGACAGCAGCGCCTCCCCGGCCGCGCACGCGTACCCGGCGAACCGGGGGTACTGCGCGGCGACCGGGGCCAGCCTCGCCAACGCCGCCTCGGCGATCTCCCGGTACTTCGTCTGACCGGTCAGGGCCGCGTACGTGATGAGCGCCGTCGCCACGGTGGACAGGCCGGACGGGGTGGCGTTGTCGGTGGCGTCCGCCGGCCGGGTGAACAGGGCCTCGGCGTCGTCGGCGGTATCGAAGAAGCCCCCGCTCCCGTCGCCGAAGTGCTCCAGCGCGGTGTCGAGCAGCCGCCCGGCCAGCTCCAGCCACCGCCCCTCGCCGGTGTACTGGTGCAGCGCGCAGAACGCCTCGGCGACCGCACCGTGGTCGTCCAGTACCGCGGCGGGCTCGCCGACAACGCCGTCCCGGGACACCCGGCGCAGCCGCCCGTCGACGAAGTGGTCGGCGAGCGCCAGGCCGGCCTGGCACATCGCCGCCTCCACAACCCGCGCGTTGGTCTCCTCATCACCGACGATCGACAGGTACTCGACGAGCGCGGTCACCACGAGTCCGTTCCAGGACGCCACCACCTTGTCGTCGCGGGCCGGCTGGGCGCGACCGGCGCGGGTGGCCAGCAGCCGACCGCGTACCCGCTCCCACCGGTCGGGATCGTCCGGCTCGGCGAGGAGCCGCAGCACGCTCGTACCCTCCTCGAACGATCCCTCGTCGGTGACGTCGAGCAGCGTGGCCGCCCATTCGCCGTCGGAGTCGCCGAGCGCCGAGCGCAGCTGATCGGGAGTCCACACGTAGGTCGCACCCTCGACACCTTCGGTGTCGGCGTCCAGCGCCGCCGCGAACCCGCCGCCCGATGTCCGCATCTCGGCCAACAGGAAGTCGGTCGTCCGCCGGGCCACCCGCAGCGCGAGTTCGTCGCCGGTCAGCCGCCACAGCTGCGTGTACACGCGCAGCAGCAGAGCATTGTCGTACAGCATCTTCTCGAAGTGCGGTACCGTCCACGCGCGATCAACGCTGTACCGGGCGAAACCGCCGGCCAGCTGGTCGTAGATGCCGCCGCGGGCCATCGCCGCACAGGTGTGCCGGACGATCTCCAGCGAACGCGCCGACCCGGTCCGCTGATGGTGGCGCAGCAGGAACAGCAGATTGAGGTGGGGTGGAAACTTCGGCGCGCCACCGAACCCGGCGTGCTCGGAGTCGTAGTCACGCGACAGCGCCGCGGCCGCCGCGTCGAGCGTGGGCGCATCGAGCGCCGCCGCGGTCGAGCCGCCGGCGGGCTCCGCGCCGTCCGGGCCGGTTAGCCTCGGCTGGAGCGCCGTCAGCACCGCGGTGCCCTGGCGCAGCACGGCCTCCCGGTTGTCACGCCACGCCTGCGACACCGCCTGTACCAGCCGGACGAAGTTGGCCGGCGGAAAGTAGGTACCGCAGAGGAACGGTTCGCCGTCCGGGGTGGCGAACACGGTCATCGGCCACCCGCCCTGACCGGTCATCGCCTGGGTCGCCGCCATGTAGACCGCGTCGACGTCGGGGCGCTCCTCCCGGTCCACCTTCACCGGTACGCAGGCCTCGTTGACGACGGCGGCGATGTCGTCACGTTCGAAGCTCTCGTGGGCCATCACGTGGCACCAGTGGCACGCCGAATACCCGACGGAGAGCATCACTGGCTTGTCCTCGGCCTGCGCCTTGGCGAACGCCTCGTTTCCCCACGGGAACCAATCCACCGGGTTGTCCTGGTGCTGGCGGAGGTAGGGAGAGCTCTCGTCGGCCAGTCGGTTCACGGCACGACAGCCG
>JAVHWE010000285.1:0-3921 GCA_032160285.1 Micromonosporaceae bacterium
AGACTCACGAACGGGCGGTCGATCACGTCCTGTTCGGACAGTGCGAGTTGCCGCGCCGCGGCCGGCGACAGCCAGCGCACCACCAGGTCGTCGTCGACCACGGCGGTCACGTCGCTGGAGCCGGCCACCAGCGACCGGAAGCGTGCCTCGCGACTGGCCAGCCGCAGCGCGTACCGCCGGACGTCGAGTGCGGCCAGCGCCTCCCGGGTGGCGACCGTGGCGACCGCCGCCGCGCTGAGCGCCATCGACGTCCGGTCCGGGACGCCGGCGGTGATCAGCCGGTACACGGTCGCCAGCACCGCCGCACCCACCGGGAGCGCGAGCAGCGGGTGCCCGGCGAAGGTGGCGTGTACGGTCGCCGGGTCGGGCTCGCGGATGCCGGTGCGCCGGGCGCCGGCCGCGGCCAGGGCCGAGCCGACGATCAGCGCGACCGCCGCGGCCCACCAGAGGCCGGTGGCCTCGGCGGTGTCGGTCCCCGTTCCGGCGCTCGACACCGGATCGGTCAACACGACGACGAGAACCGCGAGTCCCACGATCGACAGGGTCGCGCCGCCGCTACAGGTGATCGCGGCCGGGCGGTACCGGATCGCGCGAAGGCCGGTGATTAACGCAACCGAGGCGGCGGAGCAGGCGACGAGCCCGGCGATCAGGGTGTGCGGATGGGGGCCGCCGAGCGGGGCGATGAACAACAGCCAGGCGGTGTAGAACAGGCAGGTCCCGACCGCGATCCCGTCGAGCAGCCGGCGCAGCCGGTTGGTGACCGTGACGGCGGCCCCGGGCAGCAGGAGCAGTCCGAGCAGGTACATGACGGTGGCCGCGACCAGCCCGCCGAGACCGACCGGCCCCCCCCGCCCGGTCGTGCCGACCGGCGCGGCGGGCGCCCCCGCGAGCGGGGCCGCGGTGGCGCCACCGATCAGGACGCCCATGCCGAGGAAGCCGGCCCCACGGCACGGGCCGAACCGGTGCTGCCCGAGGTGGATCCGCAGTGCCAGCCGGATCAGCCGGCCGGCGTGGGTGGCAGCGGCCAGCCCGATCGCGAGCGCCAGCGCCTTGCGGGCCGGGAAGACGCCGGTCAGACCGCCCCCGAGGGTGACAAGGGCGCACACCGTGACGATCCCGGGCAGCCACCTCGCCACCGCCGCCCGGTACGGTGCCGTGACGGCTGCGACCGCGCGGGCCGGGGCGGCGAAGACGCGCGTCGTACGCGCCGCGAGGGCGCGGACCCGACGGGTGGCTGCGACCGTTAGGGGTGACACGGTGGCGTGGTCCTGCCTGGAGAGGGGTGCCTACCGACAGACAACGACCCACGCATCGACCGGGTTACGTGGGCGGCCGGGTCGGTACCGCCTCTTTCAACACGCCTCCGCGGCCTCAACCGAGGTCTGGGTGGCGTCAACCGCCATCTCTACGCCTCAACCGACGTCTCTGCGCCGGAAGGCGGCCAGGCCGGTGCAGGTCAAGGCGGCGGCGACGGCGACCAGCCACACCAGCGGGGTGATCGCGAACGCCGAACCCGGCAACTTCGGTACGTGGGTGAACGGCGACACATCCATGATCCAGTGGTTGAGCCGGAGCAGCGCGCCCAGTTCGAGCAGTACGCCGAACGCGGCGAGGGCACCCCAACCGGCGACGGCGTACCGCGGCGCGAGCCCGAAGAGTGCGGTCGCCACGCCGGCCAGGACCAGTGCCGCCGGCAGTTGGACCAGTCCCGCGCCGAGCAGCCGCGGCACCTCGCCACCGACGTCGTGCACGCGTAGCCCGTACGCCAGACCGGTGGCGGCGCCACCCGCCGCGAGCAGCCCGGCGGCACCCACGGTCGCGAACACCAGGTGGCTGGCCGCCCACCGGATCCGGCCGACGCGGGCGGCGAGGACGGGCTCCGCCCGCTGCGCGGCCTCCTCGGCGCGCAGCCGCAGGGTCGCCTGCACCGCGTACCCGGCCACGGCCAGCCCCGCGAGGGACAGCGAGGTGGCCAGGAAGGCGTCGATGATCCCCTTCCGGCCGCCCATCCGGGCCAGGATCTCAACGATCTTCGAGTCGTCGGTGACCAGACCCTCGATGCCGGCGGCGGCGGCACCGAGCACCGCGCCCCAGACGATCACGCCGACCAGCCATCCCACCAGCATGCCGCGGTGCAGCCGCCAGGCCAGCGCGAGCGGGCTGCGTAGGCCCGGTGCGGCCGCCGCCGGTCCGAGCCGCGCCGCGAACAGGCCGGCGCCGAGGTCACGGCGGCCGACCAGCGCGTACGCCGTGGCGGCAAGGACGACGGTGAGGGCGCCGGTCAGCGCCAGGGTCCACCAGCGGTCCCCGGCGTACGGCCGCAGCCGCAGGCTCCAGCCGATCGGGGACAGCCAGGACAGCCAGGTCGGTCCGGTGTCGCCGACCGCGCGCAGCAGATATGCCCCGCCGAGGACCGCCGCGGCGGCGCCGGTAGCCGCCCGGGCGCTTTCGACGAGTTGGGCGGTGACGGCGGCGACGCCGGTGAACACCACGCCGCCGGCGGCGATGGCGAGCCCGAAGGCGATCGAACCGCCGGCCGGCAGCCCGGTACCGGCGAGGGCGGCGGTCACCGCGAGCGCGATCGCCGCGTTGGCGCCGACGGCCACGACCAGTGTCGCGGTCAACGGCGCGTACCGGCCGACCACGGCGGCGCCGACCAGCTCGAGGCGCCCGGCCTCCTCCTCGGCCCGGGTGTGCCGAACCGTGGTGAACAGGCTCATTAGCGCGGCGGCGACAACCGCGGAGGTGAGGACCTTCCAGGCGGTCAGCCCGCCGATGGCGGCCGGATTGAAGATCGGGCCGGACAGGGCGAGCAGCGACGGGTTGTGGGCGATCCCGTCGCCGATCCGAATCCGCTCGGCGGCCGTCGGGTAGAGCTTCTGATACGACGACGCGGTGCCCGCGACGGACGCGGCGATGACGAGCACCCAGATCGGCAGCCGGATCCGGTCCAACCGCAGCGCCAGCCGGATCAGCGGGCCGGTACCGGAGAAGCCGCCCTTCATCGCGGCACCGCTTCCTCGGACCGCGACGCCGTTTCCTCGGCTCGCGGGGCCGATTCCACGGAGTAGTGGCGCAGGAACAGCTCCTCCAGGGTCGGCGGCTGGCTGACCAGACTGCGGACGCCGAGCGTGCTGAGCTGGCGCAGCGCGGTGTCCAGCCGGTCGTTGTCCACGTCGAACCGGACCCGGCGGCCGTCGACGGTCAGCCCGTGGATGCCCGGCAGGTCGCTCAGGCCGGTGGGCGGGCTCGCCAGTTCGGCGCGGATCGAGGTGCGCGTCAGGTGGCGCAGCTCCGACAGGGTTCCGGTGTCGACGGTACGGCCGGCGCGGACGATGCTGATCCGGTCACAGAGCGCCTCGACCTCGGCGAGGATGTGGCTGGACAGCAGCACGGTACGTCCGTTGTCGCGCTCCTCGGCGATGCAGTCGCGGAAGACCGCCTCCATCAGCGGGTCGAGCCCGGACGTCGGCTCGTCCAGGATCAGCAGCTCGGCGTCGCTGGCCAGGGCCGCGATCAGGGCCACCTTCTGCCGGTTGCCCTTGGAGTAGGCCCGCGCCTTCTTCGACGGGTCCAGCGCGAACCGCTCGATCAGCGCCTGCCTGCGCTCGGGGTCGACCGCCGACCCGGGCCCCCGTAGCCGGGCCAGCAGGTCGATGATCTCGCCGCCGGTCAGGCCCGGCCACAGGGTCACGTCGCCGGGCACGTAGGCCAGCCGGGCGTGCAGCGCGGTGGCGTCCCGCCACGGGTCGCCGCCGAGCAGGCGGGCCTCGCCGCCGTCGCGGCGCAGCAGGCCGAGCAGGATGCGGATGGTGGTGGTCTTGCCGGCGCCGTTCGGGCCGAGGAAGGCGTGCACCTCACCGCGGCGGACGGTGAGGTCGAGGCCGTCGAGCGCCGTGGTCCGGCCGAACGACTTGCGCA
>JAVHWE010000290.1:0-3737 GCA_032160285.1 Micromonosporaceae bacterium
GTTGACGACGATCCGGCCGTGTCCCGGGCGGTCGCCCGTGACCTGCGGCGCCGCTACGGCGAGGAGTACCAGATCGTCCGGGCGACCTCGGGTGCCGAGGCGCTCGACGCGCTCCGCGAGATCAAGCTGCGCGGCGGCAGGGTGGCGGTGATCCTGGCCGACTACCGGATGCCGCAGCTGAGCGGCATCGAGTTCCTGGAACAGGCGATGGACCTGTTCCCGCACGCCCGGCGGGCGCTGCTGACCGCGTACGCGGACACCGACGCGGCGATCCAGGCGATCAACGTGGTCGACGTCGACCACTACCTGCTCAAGCCGTGGGACCCGCCGGAGGAGAAGTTCTACCCGGTGGTCGACGCGCTGCTGGAGGCGTGGCTGGCGGCCGGCGACCGCGAGATACCGGACGTCAAGGTCGTCGGGCACCGGCTCAGCGCACCCTCGTACTCCATCCGCGACTTTCTGGCCCGCAACCTGGTGCCGTACCGGTGGTTCGCGGCCGACGAGCCGGAGGGCCGGCGGCTGCTCGACGCGGCCGGCCTGGGCCCGGAGTCGATCCCGCTGGTGGTGACGCCGGAAGGCCAGGCGCTCGCGGCACCCACGATCGCGGAGGTCGCCGCGGTGGTCGGGCTGTCCACCGCACCGATCCGGGACTTCTACGATCTGATCATCATCGGGGGTGGCCCGGCCGGGCTGGGCGCGGCGGTGTACGGCGCCTCCGAGGGGCTGCGGACGGTCATGATCGAGCGCCAGGCCACCGGCGGCCAGGCCGGTCAGAGCTCCAGGATCGAGAACTACCTCGGCTTCCCCGACGGGGTCTCCGGCTCGCAGCTCACCGAACGGGCCCGCCGGCAGGCCGGCAAGTTCGGCGCCGAGACACTGACCACCCGCGACGTGGTCGGCCTCGAGGCGCGCGGCCCGGCCCGGGTGGTGCGCTTCGACGACGGTACCGAGCTGTCGGGGCACGCGGTGATCCTGGCGACCGGGGTGTCGTATCGGCCGCTGGCCGCCCCCGGCGTCGACGAGCTCACCGGGCGCGGCGTCTTCTACGGATCCGCCTCGACCGAGGGTCCGTCCTGCGCCGGTACCGACGTGTACATCGTCGGCGGCGCGAACTCGGCCGGCCAGGCGGCGCTGTTCTTCTGCCGGCACGCCCGCAGCGTCACCCTGCTGGTACGCGGCAAGTCACTCGAGCAGTCGATGTCGTACTACCTGATCCAGCAGCTCGCCACGATCGGCAACATCCGGGTCCGGACCCAGACCTCGGTCGTCGAGGCGCACGGTACCGACCACCTGGAGGCGCTGACGCTGTGCGACGGCAACGACGGCCGGGTCGAGACGGTACCGACCGGGCACATGTTCGTGTTCATCGGCGCCGAGCCCCGAACCGACTGGCTGGACAGTGCGGTGGTCCGCGACCAGCGGGGCTTCGTCCGTACCGGCCCGGACCTGCTGACCGGTGGCCGGCGACCGGCCGGCTGGTCGCGCGACCGGGACCCGTTCTACCTCGAGTCCAGCGTCCCGGGCATCTTCGTCGCCGGCGACGTACGGTCGAACTCGGTCAAGCGGGTGGCGTCCGCCGTCGGCGAGGGCGCGATGGCCGTCACCCTGGTCCACCGGTACCTGGAGTCACCATGAGCGAGCGCGAGACGTTGAGCCCCGACGAGCTGAAGACGCTGTTCCTGTTCGAGTCGCTCTCGGCCGAGCAGCTCGACTGGCTGGCCAGCCACGGTGAGGTGCGCGCCTACCCGGCCGGTGCGACAGTGGTCGCCGAGGGCGACCCCGCCGAGTCGTTCTTCGTCCTGCTGTCGGGCACCCTGTCGATGTCACGGCGGGTGCACGGCAACGACCTGGAGACGACCAGGACCGATCAGCGCGGCGCCTACGCCGGCGCGACCCAGGCGTACGTCGCCGACGACAGCAGGGCCGGCTACACCGCCAGCCTGCGGGTCATCAGCGACGCCGAGTTCTTCGTCCTGCCGGCCGACAGCTTCGGCGCGGTCATCCGGGAATGGTTCCCGATGGCCATCCACATGCTCGAAGGGCTGTTCCTCGGCATGCGCCAGACGCAGTCGATCGTCGGCGAACGGCAGCGCCTCACCGCGCTCGGCTCGCTCACCGCCGGCCTGATGCATGAGCTGAACAACCCGGCGACCGCCACCGTCCGGGCCACCGCGGCGCTGCGCGAGCGTACCGCCGGGATGCGGCGCAAGCTCGGCATGCTCGCCGACGGGAGCATCCCGCCGACCCAACTGCGCGCGCTGATGCAGGTACAGGAGTCGGTGATCGAACGGGCCGCGAAGGCGCCGACGCTGAGCCCGATGGAGGTCAGCGACCGCGAGGACGAGCTCGGCGCGTGGATGGACGACCACGGCGCCACCGACGGCTGGGACCTCGCCCCGGTGTTCGTGGCGGCCGGCCTCGACGTCGAGTGCCTGGACGAGATCGCCGGCACCGTCGAACCGGGCCTACTCGACCAGGCGTTGCGCTGGATCGGGTACGCGCTGGAGACCGAGCAGTTGATGACCGACATCTCTGAGGCCAGCAACCGGATCTCGTCGCTGGTCGCCGCCGCCAAGCAGTACTCCCAGATCGACCGGGCCTCGCACCAGTGGATCGACGTGCACGACGGGCTGATCAGCACGGTCGTCCTGTTCAAGCACAAGATCGGCCCAGGGATCCGCATTGTGAAGGAGTTCGACCGCAGCCTGCCGCAGATCCCGGCGCACCCCGCCGAACTCAACCAGGTGTGGACCAACCTGATCGACAACGCGATCCAGGCGATGGACGGCGAGGGTACCCTGACGCTTCGCACCAGCCTCGACGGCGACCAGATCGTGGTCGAGGTCGGCGACACCGGCCCCGGCGTGCCGCGTGAGCTGCAACAGCGGGTCTTCGAGCCGTTCTTCACCACGAAGCCGGTCGGCGAGGGCACCGGGTTGGGCCTCGACATCTCGTACCGGATCGTGGTGAACCGCCACCGCGGCGACCTGCGGCTGACGTCGACCCCGGGCGACACCCGCTTCCAGGTACGGCTGCCGCTCACCGAAGCCGCGTCCAACTGATGGCGGTCGAGTACGCCACCGCCCGTGGGCGGTGGGTACTGGCGGCGACCGTGCTCGGCTCCGGCCTGGCCGCCATCGACGCGACCGTCGTCGGTATCGCGCTGCCGGCGATCGGGCGCGACTTCGAGGTCGGACTGACCAGCCTGCAGTGGATCGTCACCGGGTACACGCTGGCACTGGCCGGCCTGCTACTGGTGGGCGGCGCGCTCGGCGACCGCTACGGCCGGCGTCGGATCTTCATCATCGGCGTGGCCTGGTTCGCCGGGGCCTCGCTGCTGTGCGGCGTCGCCCCGAACGCGCAGATGCTGATCGCGGCCCGGGTGTTGCAGGGGGTCGGGGCGGCCCTGCTCACCCCGAGCAGCCTCGCCGTCCTCGAAGCGACGTTCGTGCCGGCGGACCGGTCCCGGGCCATCGGCGCGTGGTCCGGCATGGGCGGACTGGCGACCGCGATCGGCCCGTTCGTCGGCGGGTGGCTCATCGCCACCGCCTCGTGGCGGTACATCTTCCTCATCAACCTGCCGCTGGCCGCGCTGGTGATCTGGGTCTGTCTGCGCCACCTGCCCGAGACCAGGGACACCGCGGCGACCGGCCGTATCGACCTGACCGGCGGGGCGCTGGTGACCATGTCCCTGATCGGACTGTGTTTCGGGCTCACCGAGGGCTCCCGGCTGGGCT
>JAVHWE010000347.1:0-5672 GCA_032160285.1 Micromonosporaceae bacterium
CGCGGGACGGTGGTCGAACCTGCGCTCGACGAACCGCAGCGCGTCCAGTAGGTCGGTGGACGTCATCCGCCGCGCGGGCGGCACCTCGACCAGTCCGCCGATCGGCAACTCCCCGATCTGCTGCCACTGCAGTCGGCCGTCGCGGTCCAGGTGGCCGCGGGTGCGCCCGGCGTTATCCGGATGCAGGCAGAACGGCACATCGAGGTGGCCCCGCGCGAACGCGGTGACCAGCGCCCGGCCGAGGTCGTCGTCGAGGGCGAGCACGTTGTCCACCAACGCGCGCGCCTGCGCGAGGATGCCGGTGTCGTCGACCGGCACGGCCGCCGACACGCCCCGTGCGGCGGCCGTGGCGCATTCGAGCGCGATCACGTTCTCCGCGATGGTCGGCAGCCGGTGCGCCTCGGCGGTGGTCTTTACGATCACCCGGCTGACACCGGTACGGGCGGCCAGCCGCGCCGACTCGGCGAGCAGCCGCAGCGCCCCGCCCGGCGTTCGGGGGTAGACACCCATGTACGTGTAGAGCACCACGTGCGTGCGGGCGTCCGGCAGGTAGCGGCGGACCAGGCGGTGCAGGGCGGCGATGGCCTCGGCGTCCTGACCTGCGTGGGTCTGCTGCGCGTAACTGACCGAGATGCACCGCACACCGTGCTGCCAGAAGAACATTCCTTCCAGCACGCTGAGCGCGACCAGCAACGCGGGCGGGCACAGCTGCCCCATCATGCAGCCGCCGAACGTCTCCAGGTGCGGTTCGAGGTCCGGCCCGCGGGCCGCGGCCAGCATCTGGCAGCACCGCCGCCAGTTCGCCACAGAGGTGGCCAACGGCGTACGACCGTACGGCAGACAGTAGGACACCGGGCCGCCTTCGGTGGCGTGCAGGCCCAGGTCCAGCAGGGTCCGCACGATCCGACGCGGATCCGCCGAGCCGTGCCGCACCTGGACCGGGAACGCCGGCCTCAGCACGCCGTCGAGCATCACCCTGGTCGCGGCGGGATCACGGTCCACGATCGGGTAGCCGTTGAGGTCGGCGTCGGTGGCCAGCGCGCGGCGCACCGCCGCGTGGTCGCCCACCCGGGTGTAGCTGTCCACGGTGATGGTGCCGACGGTGGCGGCCCGGGCGTCGCGGGTCGCGAGCAGTCCCTGCCGCATGCGGACCGGGTCGGCGAAGCCCATCCGTGGCTGGACGACCAGTTCGCCGCGGGCGTGCCGACGGGCCACCACCTCGCCGAAGGACGGTACGGGTCGGGTGGCGATCGCGGTCACCGGGCACCGATCGGCACGCTCATCCGGCCCGCGAGACCGCGCACGAACGAGCGGAACTGGCGAAGTTCGCCGGTGTCCTCGAACACCGCGTTGAAGCCGGCGGCCAGCAGCCGTGCGGCGTTGCCGCCGTCGCGGCCGCCGACAACGTCGAGCTTTCCGCCGACCACCACCGGGGTCGTCATCAGCGCGGCCTGCGCCCGGAGCGTACCGATGAGGCGCATCCCGTCGGCGTAGCCGTGGCCGTTGAGACTGCTGATGACGACGAGGTCGGGCCCGCGCGCCAGGCATTCGCCGACGATCGTCTCATCCGACGCGCACGCGCCGAGGTTGACCACCCGGCAGCCCAGCTCCTCCAACAGCAGCTGCAGGTACACCAGATTCCAGGTGTGCGCGTCCGACGACAGGCTGCTCACGATGACGTCGAGTCCGGCGGCCGGTACGGCGGTGTGAACGATGTCGACGGTCATGACGATGCGATCGCCATCGGTGCGGGCTCGTCGACCGGCCGCACGTCGAGCCGGATCAGACCGGCGGCGGCCTCGGCCAGGCGCAGGGCCTCCGCCGGACCGTCGGCGCTCACCATCACGTCACCCACGCGATCCCACGAGCTGCGTAGCCCGGCGCAGCGGTCGCCGGCCGCGACGCTCACGTCGCACCGGAACACGCCGTCGGCGGTCGCGGCCTCGGGTACCCCGCTGACTCCGGCGACGAGACCGGGCCCGACCGCGAGGAACCGCACCGCCGCCCCACCACGCGCCCGTCGCGGCAGCGGCCCGGGCAGTGGCTGACCTTTCATCACCGCGTAGTAGGCGCAGACCAGCCGTACCGGGTAGGCGCGCTGGATCAGCTCGACGATGCCGTCGCCGGCGAACCGGCCCGCGCACTCCACCAGGTTCGGGGTGCCGTCGGCGACGATCCACTCACAGTGGACGATGCCGTCACGGAAGCCGACCGCGTCCACCAACCGCTGGGTCTGCCCGACAAGCAGCCCGGTGAGCTCCGACGCGATGTCGGCCGGTACGACGTGCGCCGACTCGATCGGGCGCGGCCCGGGAAACAGCCGTTTGCCGGTGACATTGGAGAACAGTGCCGCGCCGTCGCGCACCAGCATCTCGACGCTGTATTCCTCGCCGGCCACGTAGCGCTCGACCAGCATGCGCAGCTCCATGGTCCGGTCCGGCACGTACACGCCCTCGTCCTGTGCCACGCAGTGCAGCCACGCCCGCTCGACCTCGGCCGGCTCGTACACCACCTGGGTGCCCACCGCCGCCTGCCGGTTCGCCGGTTTCAGCACCACCGGGCCGGGGTGGCGGGCCATGAACGCCAGCACGTCGGCCGGGCCGCGCACCGCCTCGCTGTCGGGGTTGGCGATGCCCGCCGCGCGGCTGACCCGACGCAGCAGTGCCTTGTCCCGCAGGATCTGGGCGGCGCCGAAGCCCGCGCCGGGCACCCCGTAGCGTTCGGCCAGCCGGGCCGCGAACGGCGTCGCGTACTCCAGTAACGGCACGACCGCCGACGGATCCAGGTCACGGTGCGCGTGGTAGAACTCGTCGGCCCGGCCGGGCAGGTGGTACTCCCACTCGATGAGGTCGCGCACGAGGTCGGAGCCGGCGAGCGCCGCGCGCACGCCGCGCTTGCGGACGATGTCGGGCTCCTCGACGAAGATGACCGACCGGTCGGACTGAAACTCCAGCAGCGCGGGTAGCGCGCCGGTCACGAACCCGACGATCACGACGGGCTTGTTGGTCTCGGGTGACGTCACGACGATTCCTCAACGTAGAACCAGTTTTCCGGATTGATCAGGCCGTACGGGTTGATCGGCGCGAAGCCGCGCAGGTTCACCGCCACCTCGAACAGCCGGCGCGGAAAGGACGGCATGAAGATGACCGGTACCTGGTCGCTGATGTGCTCCTGGTAGGCGTACAGCGCGTCGAGCTCGTCGGTGGTGACGGTGGCCGCGATGAGCTCGTCCGCGCGCGGGTCGCGGTAGTTGCTGAAGTTGCAGGCCGCCCCGCTCTGGAAGAGGTTCTCGCCGGTCGGGTGGTTGTAGACCCAGCCACCTCCCCAGCACGACAGCTCCCACCGCCGCGGCCTGTCGGGCGTCGGCGCGCCGGGCCCGTCCTCGGCCACCAGCACCGACCCGTACACCTCGGACAGGCGCAGGTCGATGCCGGTCTTGCCGGCGTCGGCCTGGAACTGCCGCATGAGCCGGGTCAGCGCGGGCCGACCTTCCCAGTACCGCAGCGACAGGCTGAGCCGGGTGCCGGCGGGGATGCCGGCGCCGGCCTCGCCGGGACCGGTACCCGCGCGTACGCACACCGCCGGGGTGACGCTGACATCCCACCCGTGCTCGGCGAGCAGGCTCCTCGCCCGGTCCGGGTCGAACGGCCAGCATCCACGGCCGTCGGCCAGCCGCGGCGACACCAGATCGCTGGCGGGCAGCATCGGGACCGGGCCGCTCTGGCTCCAGCCGTAGCCCTGATAGATCTCGCGTGCCCCGTACTCCTGGTCGAGGCAGCTCTGCAGCGCCTGCCGGATGTACGGCTGGCGGATGAGGTCACCGGCCGCAGTGGAGTTGTCGAAGTTCAGTGCCATGAAGTTGCAGGAAAAGACGATCTGCGGCACCAGGCGGTAACGGTCGCCGAGCGGGTTGGGGCCGCCGGTGGTCGGGTCGCCGTCGGGTTGGACCCCGAAGCTCAATGGCAGGAACCCGACCTGGACGGAGTCCGGACGGTCGCGCAGCAGCTCATACTGCTGCTCGTCGGAGTGGGTCGGCACCTGGCGGAACTCGTCGAGTCGCGCCGGATTCGGTCCGCTGTAATGCCGGTTCGGCACGAAGGAGACCACGCCGTCCGCGGTGTAGCTCTTCAGCCGCCACGGCCCGTTGACGACACTCCAGATCGGACTGTCGGCCCAGGCGGTCCGGTGCGCGTTGTCCTCGGCCACCATGTCGCCGTTCTCGGCGAGGAGGAAGTCGTAGACCGCGTCGACCTGGTCGGCATCCGTGGTCGCGTCGGCCGGTCCGGCGGCCGTGCGGTCCCACGCCTTGGGCATGGGGGTGATCATCGTCAACTGGTTGAGCAGCACCCAGTTCTTCGAGTAGACCCGGTCGAACGTGAAGCTCACCCGGTCGTGGGCAACCTTGCGGTACGAGACGAGGTTGTCCGGGAAGTAGCCGGTGACGTAGGCGCCGAACCGCGGGCCGTTGCGGCTGAGCATGTTCATCCAGAACATCACGTTGTCCGCGCAGACGGTCTCGCCGTTGGACCACCGCCACGGCTTGACCCGTACGGTGCAGGTACGCCCGTCGGCGTCCCACTCCGGCTCGTCGGCGAGGCTCAGCTCGAAGTCGATGCCCGTACCGCCGTCGCGGCCCAACCAGTACAGCGGGCGGTACATCAGCATCTGGAACTCGTAGAGATTGCGGATGCCGTACCGTTCCGACGGTGTGAACGGGAAGATCACCGCCGGTGGGAACCCGGGCACACACGCCCAGGTGACCACGCCACCCTTGACCACTTGCGGCTCCATCACGATCATTTCTCCCGGCTAGACGGCGGTCGGTTCGAGGATCGCGGGAGCGGGCTCCCGCGTGGCCATCGGTTTGAGCAGGCTCAGATAGGTACCGACGGCGATGGCGCCCTGCAGTGCGGCGCAGGCCCAGAACGCGTACGGCACGGTCGTCGCGTCGGCCAGGGCGGCCAGCCCCATCGTCGCCACCACCCCCATGGCCAGACCGACCGCCTGCGCACCACCGAAGATGCGGCCCACCCGGTCTTCGGGGCTCGCCCGCATCAGCAGGGTCCGGGCGGCGATCCGCCCCTGCGCGAAGCAGAACCCGGCGAACGGGATGGCCGTCATCAACGCGATGTAGTTGAGCGGCTGGATCACGAACATCGTGAGGTTGCCCAGCATGCCGAGCACGGCGAGCGGCAGGGGCCTGATCCGCTGGCTAACCCACGGGTAGCAGGCGGCACCGGTGATGAAGCCGGCGCCGGCCAGCGCGTCGGTCACCCCGATCAGCCACGGCCCCTGGTGGAAGGTGCGCAGGACGAGGGCGGTGAGGATGGTGTTGGCGACCATCAACCCGATGTTGCCGTTGGTGTAGAGCAGCGCCAGCCGCTTGATCGGCTGGCGCGGCCGCGCCGCCGGCACAACGGGGGCGGCCGGCCGGTCGCTCACGTCGGCGGCGACCCTGGCCACCGCCGGCCGGCGCCCGATCAGGTAGGTGAGAACCGCCGAGACGATGAACGTGCCGGAGTTGAAGATGAACAGTGGTGTCGGACCGAACAGCACGACCAGGAACCCGGCCGAAGCGGACGCCAGCAGCATGCCGGTGTTCGTGGCCATCTCGTAGTGGCTGTTGAACCGGCCCAGGTACCCGTCCGGGATGCGCTCCTTGATCAGCGCGT
>JAVHWE010000371.1:0-15853 GCA_032160285.1 Micromonosporaceae bacterium
AGGTGTGGTACCCGGCCCGCGAGGCCGGCGTGGTCGCGGTGGCGGGTTTGAACAGTACCGACCGCGCACCGGTCGCGACCCGGCTGAGCGGGTGCGGACAGAGCGGTGTCGGCGGCGGCAGTGCCGGCCAGACCAACGAACCCGACCAGACCACCGAGCCCTACCGGGCCGACCAACCCGACCGGGCCGACGACCCCGGCGGGACCGGCGATGCGGCCGGAGCCGGCGGAGCCGGGGACGCGCTCTGGAACGGCTCGCTCACCGGGCCACCCACGGTGTTGGCCGCACCGGCGGTCAACATCGTCGGCGCCCGTCCCGGCGGGTACTGGCTGGTGCAGGGCACGAGCTTCGCCGCTCCGCTGGTCACGGCGACGGCCGCATTGATCCGGTCACGTTGGCCGAACCTCGACGCCGCCAATGTCATCAACCGCCTGATCCGTACCGCACGGGATCTCGGCTCGCCGGGCCGCGACGACCGGTACGGATACGGGGAGGTCGACCCGGTCGCCGCGCTGACCGCACCGGTACCGGTGGCCCGCCGCAACCCACTGGAGCTCGTGGGAGCACCGACGGCGGTCGAGGGGTTCGGTCCGCGCACCCCGCCGACGCACGCCGCCCGGGCGCACGCCGCGCCGTCGCGGTCGGTCGGTTCACACCTGCTGATGGGTACCGGTGTCGGATCGACGGTGTTCATCGTGCTGCTCACGGTGGGCCTGCTGGGCGTCCGCCGGTTCGGTCGTCGCCACCGCGCCCGCGCCGGCTGAGCCCCGCGCGTCAGTCGGCGCAGTCACCGGTACCGACCGGTTGGGTACGGGTCTGGCCGGCGACCGCCACCGACGACGCTTCCTCGGCGGTGATGGCGAAGCCGGTCTGGGGATCGTCCGCCGCCGCCGCGAAGATGACGGCGAGCACGGTACCGTCCGTCGAGATCATCGGGCCGCCGGAGTTTCCACTGCGCACCAGGCCACGAATGGTGTAAACCTCGCGAGTCACGTTGCCGGTGTCGTAGATGTCCGGGCCGGTGATCTCGCGCCGGTCCCGGACCCGGGCCCCCTGCGCGTCGAACGGACCGTCGAGCGGGAAGCCCAGCACGATCGCGTCCGCCCCGGTCTGCGCCGGCTTCGGGGTGAACGGCATCACCGGACCGAACAGCCCGGGCACATACACCACGGCGAGGTCGCGTTGCGGGTCGTACCAGACGACCTTGCCTGTCCGGCGGGAACCGTTGACCTCGATCGTGCTGGTCCGGGTACCCGCCACCACGTGCGCGTTCGTCATCACGTGCTCGGGTGTGTAGATGAATCCGGAACCCTCGATGCGCCGGGAGCAGCTCGCGGCGGTACCCACCACCTTGACCACAGACCGTTCGGAGCTGCGCACCAGCGGTGATCGGGCCAGGGCGCTGTCGGGCTCCGGTACCGCGCGGACCCGGGTCGGGGTGAGCCCGTTGAATACGTCCGGGAAGCCGCGGGTGTCGACGGTCTGGCGCAGCGCGTCCGACAGTGCCTTCGCCTGGTCGGGCATGACGCGGTCGACCGTGCCCAGGATCGCCGAGTTGCGCACCGACCGGGCGAGGAACGGCAGCGACGAGGAGCCGAGCGGCTCCGCCACCAGCCACACCACCAGCAGTACGGCGATCACCGACACCATCGCACCGCCGAGGTCGTCGAGGCGGCGGGCGGACGGGTGGCTGATCGCCTCCCGTAGCTGGGCCCCCACAAATCCGGCCGCCGCCTGTCCGGCCGCCGCCAGCAGGAAAACGGTCCCCAACGAGACGAGGACCCGTACCGGGTCCTCAACGAAGTGGTCGGCCAGCAACGGCCCCACCTGCAAGCCGATCAGGGCTCCGCCGAAGAAACCGATGAAGGACAGCAGCCCGATGACGAAGCCCTGGCGGTAACCGTTCAGGGCGAAAACGAGCATCAGTGCTACGAGCGTGAGATCGACCAGGGTGCCGGACACCCGCTCAGCCTACGGGCCGGGATCCAGTACCCGGCATCTCCTCGACCCGATCTGTCGGCCACGGAAGGGACCAACCGCCCATTTCCAACAGCGATGACAGGACACCTGCGGTAAAACCCCACACCAGCATGCCCTGTACCCGGAAGGCCGGCCCGATCCATCCGCTCGGGTGACGGACACGTAGCCGGTTCGCCGGTTCGACCAGCTCGGCGATCGGCAGCCGCTCCACCCGCGCGACCTCGGCGACGTCGACCGGGCGTACCGGGTGCGGGCTGCGCCACCAGCCGAGCACCGGCGTCACCCGGAAGTCACTGACCGGTATCCACAGCGTCGGCAGGCGCGCGACGACCTCGACGCTGCCCGGATCCAGGCCCACCTCCTCGGCCGCCTCGCGCAGCGCGGTCGCGGCGACGTCGGCGTCGCCCGGATCGCACGCACCGCCCGGAAACGCCGGCTGGCCGGGATGACTGCGTAGCGTATCGGCGCGCTGCAGGACGAGCACGTCCGGGCCGCCGGCACCACAGCGACCGGCCTGGCCGTCGCCGCCACCGGTGTGATCGGCCGGGCCGGGGCTGCTCTCACCGAGCAGGACGAGAACGGCGCTCTCCCGGCCGCCGCTCTCCGGCGTCGGTAGCCGGGTGAAGTCGGCCGCCTCGGACAACCGGACCCTGGTCAGCAGCGGCTCCCACCAGGCCGGCAGCCCGGTCTGACGCTGAGTCGCCTCGGTCATCGTGATCTCCCTTGCTCACACCGGTACGCGCAGATAACGCTCTACCAGGTCGGCGAGGGCCACCGCGTCCAACGGTCGGGCGGCGTACCGGTACGCGACCCGGCCCTGGGCGTCGACGAGCAGCGTCATCGGCAGCACCTGACCGCCCACCGCGTGCTGGAGCCCGGCCGAGGGGTCGGCCAGCATGGGGAACCGCAGCCCCAGGTCGTCGATCAACGAGCCGGGCCGGGACCGGACCGGGTCCTGCGTGATCACGCCGACCACCAGCACCCGGCCGGCCATCCTGTCCGCGTACCGCTGGATCTGCGGCAACTCGGTACGGCACGGAGCACACCAGGACGCCCACAAGTTGATCACCGCCGGGGTGCCGAGGTGCGCGAGCCGCACCGGGTGGCCGCCGACGAAGCAGGGCAGCGTGACCTCGGGCAGCGCCGCCCCACCGCCACCTGCCGGTGCCGACGCCGCGGACCCACCCGGCGCGGATCCAACCGGCGCAGATCCAACCGGCGCAGATCCAACCGGCGCGGACCCACCCGCCGCGGATGCAACCGGCGCGGATCCAGCCGGCGGCAGGCAGGACGGTCCGGTCGCCGCCGTACCCGGTGCGGCGCGGTGGGCACCGGCCGACCCGCCGCGTCCGCCCGCCGAGCAGGCGGAAAGCGACCACGCCGACAGGGCGACCAGCGCCACCAGGACGCCGCCGATCCCTCGACCCAGGCCGCCGCGCCTCATCGCAGCACGGTCTCCCGGTACCGCTGGGCGTCCGCCGCCAGCTCGTCGACCCGGGGGCCCTTGAGCAGCCTCGCCGCGACGGCGAAGTCGGTCGGGCCGATACCGTACGACGGGCAGTCCCGGGTCAGGGCGCACGCACCGCAGGCCGGCTTACGGGCGTGGCACACGCGCCGGCCGTGGAAGATCACCCGATGCGACAGCATGGTCCAGTCACGGCGCTCGATCAACGCGCCGACCGCGTGTTCGATCTTCACCGGATCCGTCTGTGCGGTCCACCGCCATCGCTGGACCAGCCGGGCGACATGGGTATCGACGGTGATGCCGGGCACGCCGAACGCGTTGCCGAGGATCACGTTCGCTGTCTTGCGGCCGATACCGGGCAGCGCGACCAGCTCGTCCAGGGTCCGGGGCAGCTCGCCGCCGAACCGTTCGACCAGCGCCTGGCCCAGCTTGATCAGCGAATCGGTCTTGTTTCGGAAGAAGCCGGTCGGCTTGATCATCTCTTCCAGCTCGGCCCGGTCGGCCGCCGCGTAGGCGGCTGCCGTCGGATACCGGGCGAAGACCTTCGGGGTGGCCTCGTTGACCCGCTGGTCGGTGCACTGCGCCGACAGGATCGTCGCCACCGCCAGCTCGAGCGGGTTGGTGTAGTCGAGTTCGCAGTGTGCGTCGGGGTGCAGATCGGTCAGTTCACGCGCCATTCGCCGGGCCCGCCGCTTGCGCCCCAGCTCCGTCTCCTGAGCGGCCACGGCTCGCAGCCTACGTCGCGGATGGGACAGCACGGCGGACAGCCGGACCGGGTCAGGACCGCGCGGTGATCGCGCCGTCATCGCCGATGCGGACCCCGGTCGTCGGCAGGTCGGCCTCGACCAGGCCGCGGACCAGGGCGATCGCCCGGTTCGCCGGGTCCTTGGCGGGCCGGCCCGGTGCCACCAGCCGCGTCGCCACGAGCGAACCTCCGGCGTACGTGCCGTCCCGTCGCAGCGACACCTTGAGCACCCCACCCACGCCAACCATGCCGGCGAACCCGAGTGTCCGGTACCCGGCGAAGTTGCCCAACGAGTACGCGATGAGCCGGTCGCGGTAGAACTCCATCGCGCGCATCACGTGCGGACCGTGCCCGATGACCAGGTCGGCTCCGGCGTCCACCACCGCGTGCCCGAACTTGATCGAGTCACCCCGGTTCTCGCCGAGGAACAGCTCGGTGCCGGGCCGTACATGGGTCTGGTCCGCGCCCTCGGCGCCCACGTGCATCTGCACGACGACCAGGTCGGCGCGCTGCTTTGGCCCGGGCAACCAGGCCAGCCGCGGCCTCGACGTCCACCACGCTCTGCGACCAGGGGTACGAGGAGAAGCCCAGGACGGCGATCTTCATGCCGTTGGTCTCGACCACGGTGACCTCGCCGGGCGCGCCGGTGTACGCGATCCCGGCGGTATCGAGTGCGGCGCGCGTCTGCCGGTTACCCTCCGCACCGAAGTCGTACGCATGGTTGTTCGCCAGATTGACCAGCCGGAAACCGGCGTCGCGGAGCACCGTCGCGTACCCGGGTGGGGAGCGGAAGGCGAAGCAGTTGATCTTCGGTGGCGGCGACCCCGGTGGCGTGGTGGCCGGCGGCGGGCACTTGCGGAACCCGGTGTCCTCGGTCAGCGGCTGCTCGAGGTTGCCCATCTGGATGTCCGCCCGCAGCACGTCGGCGACGTCGGCGAAGAAGTCCCGGGCGCCGGCCGGCGGCAAGGCGTCCGGCGCGGAACCCATGACGATGTCACCGGTGGCCGACAGGCTGACCGTGCGGCCCGGGTCGACCGCGGCCGGCGGCACGATCGACGACGGTACGGTTGACGGCCCGCCGCCGCCCGCACCCACCGGTGCCGTCCGATGCGGCGCGGGCCCGCCGTGGCGTGGACCGGCGCGACCCGAGGCGAGAACCACCGTCGTGGTGGCGGCCCCGACGACGAGGACCCCGACCACACCCAGAATCAACAGACGGGTACGCGACCGGGGGCGCCCCGCGCCGGGTGATCGATCATCGCGCTGGGTGGCGAGCCAGTCGCGCAGCGCCGCGCCTTCGGCGACGCCGGGCGAGTTGGTAGCGGGCGCCGGATAATCCGGCTCTGCACCGTGCATCGTCAATTCAACATCCACCGGTGTCGAGGAGGGCCCGCCCTGGCGTGACGATACCGTACGTCCGTTTCCGATGTGTCTGTGCGACGGTGGGCACCATACAACATGTCGTTCACGCGACCTGCTGACGACTCTGGGTGAGGGGTCGCCGGGCGGCCCGATATCGAGGCGGCGTCACTATCCTGACTGCTCCGGGTACGTGACCTACCGGCTGGTTACCATGCCTAGACTGGCCGCAGCAGCCGCTGCCGCACACCCCATGACGGCGACGCGCTCTATCAGGCGACAGAGGTGACGCATGGACGAGGTACTTGCCCGCAGCGGGATCTTCCAGGGCGTCGATCCGGACGCGGCGGACGTCCTCGTGAAAGAGATGGACATCATCGAGGTCCGCAAGGGCGAGGTGGTCTTCAACGAGGGTGAACCCGGCGACAGCCTGTACATCCTGCTGTCCGGAAAGATCAAGGTCGGTCGGCGGGCCGCCGACGGTCGGCAGAACCTCATCGCCGTGATGGGCCCGAGCGATATGGTGGGCGAACTGTCCCTGTTCGACCCCGGCCCGCGTACCGCGACCGCCACCGCCGTGGTCGACACCAGGCTGGCCCGGTTGCGCAAACAGGCGTTGCGCCCGTGGCTGTCCAACCGACCGGAGATCGCGGAGCAACTGCTGCGGGTACTGGCACGCCGGCTCCGCCGGACCAACGACGCGCTGGCCGACCTGATCTTCACCGACGTGCCCGGTCGGGTCGCGAAGAACCTGCTGCAGATGGCCGGCCGCTTCGGTACCCGCGACGGCGGCGTCCTGCGGGTCACCCATGACCTGACCCAGGAGGAGCTGGCCCAGCTGGTCGGCGCGTCCCGGGAGACCGTCAACAAGGCGCTCGCCGACTTCGCGTCGCGCGGCTGGCTGCGCCTCGACGGCAAGAGCGTAATCATCCTGGACCCCGAGCGCCTGGCCCGCCGCGCCCGCGTCTGAGCCGCCCGCCGCACCACGGCTGAGCCGCCCGTCGCACCACGGCTGAGCCGCCCGCCGCACCACGGCTGAGCCGCCCGCCGCGCCCACGGCTGAGGCGGCGGTGCTTGCGCCCTGGATCCGACCCTCTTGTCCCTGCCACACCACACCGTCGCGGCCCGGCGGCCGCCGGTCGGCCGGTGGCGATCTCGGCCGCCCCCGGCGACCGAGAGCCAGCCGTCCGTATCGCAAGCGGCGAACCGCTCGTTACGCAGATGGCTGTGGCGGAGAGCAGCCCGGCGGGGGCCGCGGAACAAGATCCAGTTTGGGGGTCAAAGCAGGCATGCCGGTACTCGACTCGGGCCTCGATCCCCGATCGTCGTCCTATCTGGACAACCGGGAGGCGATGCTCAGGCGCCTGGACGAACTGGACGAAGCTCTCACGCAGGCGAAAGCGGGCGGCGGCGACAAGTACGTGACCCGCCATCACGCCCGGGGCAAGCTGCTGGCCCGCGAACGCATCGAGCTGCTACTGGACCGGGACGCGCCGTTCCTCGAACTGGCGGCGCTGGCGGGCTGGGGCACCGACTACCCGGTCGGTGCCGGAGTGGTCTGCGGAATCGGCATCGTCGAGGGCGGGTGGTGCATGATCATCGCCAACGACCCGACGGTACGCGGCGGTGCGATCAACCCGTACTCGTTGAAGAAGGCCAGGCGGGCCGCGGAGATCGCCCGCGCCAACCGGCTGCCGCTGATCAACCTGGTCGAGTCGGGCGGCGCCGACCTGCCGGCCCAGTCGGAGATCTTCATCCCGGGCGGCGGCCTGTTCCGCGACCTGAGCCGGCTGTCCGCGGCCGGTATCCCGACGATCGCGGTGGTGCTGGGCCACGCGACGGCCGGCGGGGCGTACGTGCCCGGCATGTCCGACCAGACGATCTTCGTGCGGGACCGCGCCCGCGTCTACCTGGCTGGCCCGCCCCTGGTCAAGCTCACCACCGGCGAGGACACCGACGATGAGTCGCTGGGCGGGGCGTTGATCCATGCCACCCGGTCCGGACTGGCCGACCACCTGGCCGACGACGAGCGCGACGCAATCCGGCTGGCCCGCGCCAGCGTGGCCCGCCTCAACCGGCGCTCGACCCAACCTCGACCGGCCGCGGAGCCGAAGCACGACCCGGAGGACCTGCTCGCGATCGCCACGGCGGACCTGCGGGTACCGTTCGACCCGCGCGAGATCCTGGCCCGCATCATCGACGGCAGCGAGTTCGACGAGTTCAAGCCGGCCTACGGCACCGCGCTGTGCACCGGCTGGGCCCGCATCCACGGCTTTCCGATCGGCGTGCTGGCCAACGCCCGGGGCGTTCTGCACTCGGCGGAGGCCGCGAAGGCGGTGCACTTCATCCAGCTCGCCAACTCCAGCCGGACGCCGCTGCTGTTCCTGCAGAACACCACCGGCTACATGGTCGGCACCGACCATGAGCAGGCCGGCATCGTCAAACACAGTGCGCTCATGATCAACGCGGTGGCGAACTCGACGGTGCCCCACCTGACGGTCACCATCGGCGCGTCGTACGGGGCCGGCAACTACGGGATGTGCGGGCGGGCGTTCGACCCGCGGTTCCTGTTCACCTGGCCCAACGCCCGGTCGGCGGTGATGGGCCCGACCCAGCTGTCCGGGGTGCTGTCGATCGTGGCCCGCCAGGCCGCCCAGGCCAAGGGCCAGGCGTACGACGACGAGCAGGACACCCAGATGCGGGCGATGGTCGAAAACAAGATCGAACAGGAGTCGGCCGCACTCTTCCTGTCCGGGCGGTTCTACGACGACGGTGTGATCGACCCGCGCGACACCCGTACCGTGCTCGGTCTCTGCCTGTCGGTGGCGGTCGACGACGACAGCGCCGACGCCCGCTTCGGCGTCTTCCGGATGTAGCGCTGACCGGGCGGCGCCAGAACAGAGGAACCAAGGGTGCGACCATGATCAAAAGACTGCTCGTCGCGAACCGGGGCGAAATCGCCCGCCGGATCTTCGCCACCTGCCGGGCGATCGGCGTGGAGACGGTCGCGGTCTACGCCGACGCCGACACCCACTCCCCCCACGTCGACGAGGCGGACTACGCGGTACACCTGCCGGGGAACGCGCTGTCAGCCACCTACCTGCGCGGGGACCTGCTGATCGCCGCGGCCCGCCGATCGGGCGCGGACGCTGTCCACCCCGGATACGGGTTTCTCTCCGAAAGCGCCGACTTCGCTCAGGAGGTCATGGACGCCGGCCTGACCTGGATCGGGCCGCCGCCGAAAGCGATCACGGTGATGCGCTCCAAGCTCGAGGCCAAGGCTCTGCTCGCCGACGCCGGGGTGCCGACCCTGCCCGGGTACGTCGACCCGGACCAGGTCACCGAGTTTCCGGTGATGGTCAAGGGCGCGGCCGGCGGCGGCGGGCGCGGCATGCGCGTGGTGCGCGACCGGGGGGCGCTCGCCGATGCGGTCGCCGCCGCGAGGCGGGAGACGGGCTCCGCCTTCGGCGACGGTACCGTCTACTGCGAGCGCTATATCGACGGTGCCCGCCACATCGAGGTGCAGGTGCTCAGCGACGCCCACGGCAACGCGGTGACGCTCGGCGAGCGGGAGTGTTCGATCCAGCGCCGCCACCAGAAGATCCTCGAGGAGTGCCCGTCCCCGGCGGTCACGCCGAAGCTGCGCGACGAACTCTGTACCGCCGCGATCATCGCGGCCCGGTCGGTCGGGTACGTCGGCGCCGGTACCGTCGAGTTCCTCGTCTCCCCCACCGGCGAGTTCCACTTCCTGGAGATGAACACCCGACTGCAGGCCGAGCACCCGGTGACCGAGTGTGTCGTCGGCGTCGACCTGGTACGCATGCAGCTGCTCGTCGCCGAGGGCGGCACGTTGCCGTGGAGCGGGCCGCCACCGCTGCGCGGGCACGCCATCGAGGTCCGGCTGTACGCGGAGGATCCGGGGTCGGACTGGCTGCCGTCGACCGGTACGCTGCACCGGTTCTGGGTACCGGAGGTGGCGCACAGCTTCGGCCCGCTCGGCAGTCCTGGCCTGCGCCTGGACGCCGGTGTCGAGGACGGCGCGGAGATCGGCGTGCACTACGACCCGATGCTGGCCAAACTCATCGCCTGGGCGCCGTCTCGGGTGGAGGCGGCCCGGCTGCTGTCGACCGCGCTGGCCCGGGCCCAGATCCACGGTGTGTGCACCAATCGGGACCTGCTGGTGCGGGTGCTGCGGCACCCGTCGTTTCTGGCCGGCGAGACCGATACCGCGTTTCTGGACCGGTACCCGGAGGTGTTCGCGCCGTTGGTGGCGGGCGTCGACGCGCTGCGGCTGTCGTGTCTGGCGGCGGCACTGGCCGGCGCGATGGCCCGGTCGGCGGGCTGCCCGCTGCCGTCGGGGTGGCGTAACGTGCCGTCCGCACCGCAGACCGCCGCCTTCGACGGACCCACCGGCTGTCTGGAGGTGGCGTACCGGCTGGACCGCTCGGGTGCGCTGGCGGCCTGGTCGGTGCGGACCGTGGACCGCGACGAGGTCGGCCTGCCCGGTGTCGTGTTCGACGGGCTCGCGGTGGCCGGCGACCATCCGCCGGTGGCCATCCTGTCCACCACGTCCGAGCTGGTGGTACTCGACGTCGCCGGCGTCCGGCTGGCGTACGAGGTACACCGGGTCGGTGATGTGTCCTACGTGGACAGTACCGAGGGCGCGGTGACGCTGACCGAGGTACCGCGCTTCCCGCTGCCCGTCGCGGATCCCGACCCGGTCGAGGGCTCGCTGACCGCGCCGCTGCCCGGCGAGATCGGCCGGGTCCTGGTCGTACCCGGCCAGCGGGTCGGGGTCGGCGACCTCCTCCTCACCGTCGAGGCGATGAAGCTCGAACACGGCATCCACGCCCCGGCCGCGGGCATCGTGACCGAGCTGCGGGTGGCCCCCGGCTCCCCGGTTCAGGCCGGAACCCTGCTGGCCGTCCTCGCCCCCCTACCCTGACAGTCGCCTCGCACGGCCACGGCGGGGCGGGTCAGCGCGGGGCCTTGGCGAAGCCCGGCCACACCCACCACCGCCGCGCACCGTCCGGCGATCCACGATGCCGGGCCGGCAACCGCCACCCGGCCGGCGACCGCGGCCCGTCCGGCATCGGCCGTCCGTCCGGCATCGGCCGCCCGTCCGGCATTGCGCCGTCGGGCGAACCGCCCGGAAGGCTCGGCGGGCCGGGAATGCCTGGTGCACCCGGAACCCCAGGCGCGGCGTGGGCGTCGAGCCCGCCCGGTGCGGAGTAAGACGGGTCGGTCTGCGGGAGAAACGGGCGCGTGGTCTCGTCGACCGCAATGACGTACCCCGACTCGCCGGGCCACCGGCTGGGCGGGGCCAGGACCGGCCGCCGGCCGGTCGGTGAACCGCCGCCGAGATCGAGCACCAGGAGCGCGTGGCGCAACTCCACCGCGGTTGGGCGGTGGTGCTCGTCGGCGGCCATCCCGGCCCGGAGCACCGTCATCAACGCGGGCGGCACGCCCACCGTGTCGGCGATCGGCTCGTCGACCAGGTCGGGGTGGGCCCTGTCGTCGGCGTGGGCCCTGTCGTCGGCGTGGGCCCTGTCGTCATTCGGGTTGCCGTTGTCGTCGGCGTCGGTGCCGTCGTCAAGGTTGGCTTCGTCGCGCCTGCGGGGCGGTCGGCCCAGCACCAACGCGTACAGCGTGGCGCACAACCCGTAGACGTCCGCGGCCGGCGACGGCGGGGCACACCGCAGCATCTCCGGCGACGCGTAGGCCGGCGTCAGCACGTCCAGAATGATCGAGTGATCGCGCGCCTCGGCCAGCACGGCCAGCCCGAAATCGGCCAGCTGCGGCTCGCCGAAACGCGACAGGAGCAGGTTGGCCGGCTTGACGTCGCGGTGCAGCACCCCGAGCGCGTGCGCGTCGGCCAGCGCGTCGGCGATCTTCACCCCGATGTCCCGGACGTCGGCGGCGGGCAGCGGGCCGTTGCGCATCCGCTCGGCGTAGGACGCCTCACACAACTCCATGATCAGGTACGGGTGGCCGTCCGCCGTCATGCCCGCGTCGAACAGGTCGATCACGTTGGGGTGCCCGGACATCCGGCCGGCGGCCCGCGCCTCGCGGAGGAACCGCCGCTGATCCCGTTCGTCGGCCAGCTGCCGGTTCTCCACCTTGACGGCGACGTCACGCCCGACGGACTCCTGCACGGCCCGGTACACGGTGGCGTAACCACCCCGCGCCAACACGGACAGGCCGGTCAGCCCGGGCACCGTGGGAACGCCGGTGCGTGCTTCGTTCACGATTGAAAGATACTCCGGTGGCCCCACCCGAAACCTCCCCCGCCGTCACGGTTACGCCGCGTTCTGATCCAGCGACAGCGACGCGAGTACCGCGTCGGCGGCGGCACGCTCGCCGACCTGCTGCGTCGCGTACGCGGCCCGGACCGCCGCCGTCGCCGCCGCCCGCGCCTCCGCCCGGTGACCCACCGCGGCCAGCGCGCGGGCGTACACCCGACCGGCCCGGACCCGGCTGCGCACGTCCTCGCCGGGGGCGGCGACCGCGCGTCGCGCCCAGTCCACCGCCTCGTCCAGGCGGCCGGCGGCGAGCAGCGCCTCGGCGTACCCGGCGACCGCCTGCCGGCGCGGGAACAGCAGGGACGGCTCATCCACCCGAGCCGCCGCGTCGGCGAGCAGGCGACCCGCACCGGCCGCGTCGCCGCTGGCCAACAGGGTCATCGCGAGCAGCGCACGCGGACCGACGTGCGCGGATTCCTCGACGTCGTGGGGTTCCACGACGTCGAGCACGGCACGGGCGTCGGCCGCCGCGGCCGCCACATCTCCCCGGTCGAGGGCCACGAAACCGCGTGTCGTGCGCGCCATGCCGATCAGCAGCGGGTGGCCGGTCTTCTCGCCGTACTCCAGCGCGTCGGTCAGCAGGTCGGTGGCGTGCACCAGCTCGTCGAGCCCGCGGGCGATCACTCCGCGTACCACCAACGCGAGGCCGCGACCCCAGTCGTCGTCGGCGGCGGCGAAGTCGCGGTACGACCGGCGGGCCTCCCGGTCGGCCTCGGTCAGCTCGCCCAGTTCGGCCGCGGCGAACGCCTCCACGGACCGCAGCGTGCCGACCGCCCACCCGTCGCCGACCCGCTCGCCGAAGGGCAGGAACACCCGGGCCAGCCGGCGCGCCTCGGCCAGCCGGCCGGCGAGCATCCGGACGAACGCCGTGGTACCGCGCAGCCAAGCCCGCCCGACCGGGTCACCGAGTTCGGCGAAGCGCCGGGCGGAGCGGTGCAGCGCGACGTCGGCGCCGGCGAAGTCGCCCCGGGTCGTGGTCACCCACGCGAGGTTCTGCAGCGACCAGGCCTGGCTTCGCCGGTCACCCGTGCCCACCGCGATCTGGTTGGCCAGCACGAACCGGGTACCCGCCTCGGCGAGGTGCCCCGACAGGTAGTCGGCCATGCCCAGCCGGCGCAGCGCCTCGGCCCGCTCACCCGGCCGGTCGGCGGCGGTCGCCGCGGCGAGCGCCTCCTCCCAGGTCCGGTACGCGCGCCGCGGGTCGCCGGTCATCCGGTACGCCCGGCCGGCGAGCAGCAACGCACCCGCCCGGACCGCGACGTCCTCGCCGGCGGCGATCTTTTCGGCGTAGCCGAGCGCCTCGGCCACCCGACCGGTCTGCAGGAGCGCGCGGGCCTGGATCAGCCGGTCGCCGGCTCCGAGCACGCCGCCGGCCAGCGCCGCCGCGCGGGCGGTGTGTTCGGCCGCCCGGGCCGGTTCGCCGACCGCGAGCGCCTGCCGGGCGAGCCGGCCCAGCGCCGCCACCCCGAGCGGGGCGACCGCCCGGGCCGGTGCGTCAGCGCGCAGCCCTACCGCGTCGGCCAGGGTACCGGCCCGTTCGGCGTGCTCGGCCACGAACGCGTCGGCGACTTCGGCCGTCATGCCGGCCCGCCCCGGCCCGGACCAACCACCGCCACCGGGACCGGATCCGGCAGTCCCCCGGTACTCCGTCGGCTCCGCCGACCCGGCGTACTCCGTCGGCTCCGCCGACCAACGGGCGAGGAGCGCGTGCCGTTCGGCCAGGTCGGCCTTGCCCAGGCCGGCGTAGGCCGCCTCCCGCAGCAACGGCGTGGCCAGCGCGTACCCACTGCGGGTCTTGCGCAGCATGCGCCGCTGCAGCAGTTCGTCGATGGCCCGTTCCAGCTCGACGGCGGCGACCGCGGACGGGGTGGCGTCGGGCCGGCCCGCCCGTAGTGCCTCCAGGGCACCGGCCGGCACCGTGTCGCCGATCACGGAGGCGTCCCGCAGCACGGCGCGGGCGTCCGGCGGCAGGGCGTCGATACGGGACGCCAGGACCGCCGCCAGATCGCGGGAGAGCAGCCGGCCGCCGAGTGATCCGCTGGCCAGGTCCCAGCTCTCGCCCCGGCTGGTCAGCAGGCCGCGCTCCTGCAGCAGGGCCACCAGCTCGGCAAGGTAGAACGGGTTGCCCTGGGCGGTTGCGAGCAGCCGGTCGGTGTCGGCCTGGGGTAGCCGACCGCCGCCCAGGTAGCTGGCGAGCAGCCGGGCCGCGTCCGCGCCGCGCAGCGGTGGCAGCGCGGTCACCTCCGCGTCGGCGAGCCGGTTGAGGATTCCGGCGGTACGCACCAGCTCCGGGCGGCCCAACAACAGCACGAGTACCGGGCCGGAAAGCCGCGACAGCGTGGCGCCGAGCGCGTCCACGGTGTCCGGTGTGGCGTCGTGCAGGTCGTCGACCACGATCAGCAACGGCTCCTCGGCGGCCAGCGCGGAGAGCAGTTCCGCCACCGCGGCCGGAATGGCCTCCAGCTCCGGGCCGTCGACCGGGCCGGCGCTGGCGCCCCAGCCGCCCCGGGCGGCCCCGGCCGACGCGGGCACGGTGCCCCCGGTGCCCGCCTCGCCGTACCCGACGACGGCCAGCAACAGGTCGATGGCCAGCCGCGGCGGTTCGGTCCCGGCCGCCCCGGGCCGGGCACCGGCCGGCGAGGCGGCCCGCGCACCGGCCGGCGAGGCGGCCTCAACGCCGACCGGCGACGTGACGTCAGCGTCGGCCGGTGGCGCGACCCGGCTTCCGGTTGGAGAGGTGTGGCGGGCGTGCCGGGCGAGGCGGTGGCCGAGCCGGCGGAGCCGCTCCTCGACCTGCTCCCGGCTGGCGACCGCGTCGGCGGGCAGCCCGATCGCGGCCCGGACCAGGTCGGCCAGCGGGGCCAACCGTCGCCGCTCGCCGAACGCGGCGCAGTGCACCGACAGCACCCGGGCACCGGTCGTCGGCGCGAACCCGCCCACCGGGTACCCGCTCGCGAAGCGGCCGAACTCGGCGGCGAACCGGGTCTTGCCCAGCCCGGCCTCGCCGGTCATCACTACGATCTGCGGCTGCGCGGCGTCGACGACCTCGGCCAGCCGGCCGGCGAGGCGACCGACCTCGGTCTCGCGCCCGAGGAACGGCGCCTCGTCGCCCAGCCCCGTCCGGGTACCGGCCGCGTCGAGCAGGCCGAGCAGCTCGTACGCCTCGACCGGCTCCCGTTTCCCCTTCAGCCGCAACGGTCGCAGCACCCGCCAGGACGCGACGTGCCGGGTGGCCGACGAGGTGCGCGCGCCGGCGTACACCGCGCCGATCGCGGCGGCGTCGGCCAACCTCGCCGCCGTGTTCACCGTGTCACCGATGACCGTGTACTCGATCGCGGCCTGAACCCCGGCCATCACCGTGCCGGTGTTGAGGCCGACCCGCAGCCCGAGTGGTGCGCCGCCGCCGCGTTCGTCGTCGAGCACCCGCCGGACGGCGCGCTGCATGGACAGCGCGGCGCGGATCGCCCGTTCGGCGTCGTCCTCGTGGGCCACCGGCGCGCCGAAGACAGCCATGATGCCGTCGCCGGTGAGCTTGTCGACGTGGCCGCCGAAGGTCTTGACCGATCCGGCCAGCGCCGCGAGTACCCGGTCGGTGACCGCCCCGACCCGCTCCGGGTCGACGTCCTCGGCCCAGGCGGTGAAGTCGGACAGGTCGCCGAAGAGCACGGTGACGATGCGCCGTTCGGCGGCCGGTGCGGTCGCCGCGGCGGGCAGGGCCGCGCCGCAGTTGTGGCAGAAGTTCCCGCCGGGAACCGCCACCGTTCCGCATACCGGACAGGTCACGGCCGTGTGCCTCCGGTGCGGAACCGGCCCTCTTCACGCCCGCCACTATCTTCACGCCCGCCACTGTCTTCACGGCCTTCTTCGCAGCCGGCACTGTCTTCACGGGCGGCACTGTCCAAATAGGCCAGTTGGGCGCGGACCGACCACTCGGCGGCCGGCCACAGCACCGGATCGACGTCGGCGTACACGATCCGTACCACGTCGCCGGGGGTACTCGCG
>JAVHWE010000119.1:0-6044 GCA_032160285.1 Micromonosporaceae bacterium
AGCTTGCCGATGCCGCCGGCGATGGTCAGCCGCGGTACCGGGTGCCGGCGCAGGTACTTCAGAACCGCCCCGGCGAAGTCGCCCATGTCCAGCAGGGCGTCGTCGGGCAGCCGGTACAGCTCGGTCACGACCCGCTCCGAGGTACTGCCGGTACAGGCGGCGACGTGGCGGTGACCGGCCGCGCGGGCCACGTCCACGCCCCGACGGATGCTGTCGATCCACGCCGAACAGGAGTACGGCACCACGATGCCGGTGGTGCCGAGGATCGACAGGCCGCCGAGGATGCCCAGCCGCGGGTTCCAGGTCCGGACGGCCAGCTCCGCGCCGCCGTCGACGCCGACGGTGACGATGACATCGCCGGTACCGCCGTGGCGGCTGGCGACGGCGGCGACCGCCTCCCTGATCATCTGGCGGGGTACCGGGTTGATGGCCGGCTCGCCGACGTCCAGCGGCAGGCCTGGCTTGGTGACCGTGCCGACCCCGGCGCCGGCCCGAAACGACACCCCGGTACCGGGCTCGCCGGCTCGCACCGTCGCCCACACCAGCGCGCCGTGGGTGACGTCAGGGTCGTCCCCGGCGTCCTTGACGACCCCGGCCGTGGCCGTCGCGGGACCGGTCTGACCGGAGCCGAGTCGCTGACCGGCGCCCATTCGCTCGCGGGCCAGCGCGAAGGCCGGCCGTTGGCCGCCGGGCAGGACGACCTCGACCGGATCCGGGAACTCGCCGGTGAGCAGCGCGGTGTACGCGGCGGTGGTGGCGGCGGTGGCGCACGCGCCGGTGGTCCACCCCGTCCGCAACGCGCCGGGGGCCGACGTCCGTGGTGTTTCGCCGGCCGGCGTCCGTGGCGCGTCGCCGGCGGGTGTCCGGTGCGGTCCGCTCACCGGCCCAGCATGCCGCGCGGCGGGGGCCGGCCATGACCCGGGTACTGCTTCTCGGCGGGACCGGCGAGGCCCGTCGGCTGGCCACCGCGCTGGTCGGCCGGCCGGACATCTGGGTGGTCACCTCCCTGGCGGGCCTGGTCACGACGCCGGCTCTGCCACCGGGGGACGTTCGCGTCGGAGGCTTCGGCGGCGTCGAGGCGCTGGCCGGCTGGCTGCGCGCGGAGCGGATCGATGCGGTGGTCGATGCCACCCATCCGTTCGCGGCGACCATCACCTCGGCCGCGATCCGGGCCACCGCTGCGGTGGGCGTCCCGCTGCTGGTGGTGCGACGTCCGGGCTGGCTCGCCGTGCCCGGCGACGACTGGCGGCGCGTTGGGTCGGTCGCGGCCGCGGCGGCGCTGGTGCCGAGCCTGGGGGAGCGGGTACTGCTGACCGTCGGCCGGCGCGGGCTCGACGCGTTCGCTGGCATCGACGCGTGCTGGTTCCTGGTGCGGTCGGTGGATCCGCCGTCGCCGCCGCTACCCCGGCGCGCGGAGGTCGTGCTCGACCGTGGTCCGTTCACGCTCGACGGTGAGCGGGCGCTGCTGGCCGCCCACCGGATCCAGGTGGTGGTGACCAAGGACAGCGGCGGCGCGATGACCGCGGCGAAGCTGGTCGCGGCCCGGGAACGACGGGTGCCGGTGGTGGTTATCGACCGCCCGCCGGCGCCGGAGTTGGCCGCACCGGTGGAGACGGTTCAGACCGTCGAGGCGGCCCTCGACTGGCTGGCTCAACACCGGTCGGGCGGCCTCACGGGGCCGGTCTAGGCTCGCGACCGCCAGGCTTCGCTTCGCTGCACTCCTCGCGCTCACGGGCCGGCTTAGGTTCGCGACTGCGGGGCTCCGCTTCGCTGCACTCCTCGCGCTCACGGTTCATCACCGGCCAGCGCGTTGACCGCGGCCGCGGCGAGCGCGCTACCGCCCCGGCGACCGTGCACCACCAGGTACGAAAGCGCCTTCGGGTGATCGGCGAGGGCCCGCTTGGACTCGGCCGCGCCGACGAAACCCACCGGCGTACCGATGATGGCGGCGGGCCGGCCGGCGCCGGAGTCGACCAGTTCGAGCAGCCGGAACAGGGCGGTCGGCGCGTTCCCGACGGCGACCACCGCGCCGGTCAGCCGGTCGCCCCACAGGTCCAGCGCTGCCGCGGTACGGGTCGTGCCAAGGTCGGTGGCGAGGCGCGCCACGCGGGGGTCGGCGAGGGTACAGCGGACGTCGTTGTCGGCGGGCAGCCGGTTGCGGGTGATGCCGGCGGCCACCATCGAGACGTCACACAGGATCGGCGCGCCGGCCCGCAGCGCGGCCCGTGCCGAGGCGACGACGTCCGCGCTGTACCCGAGGTCGTCGACGAGATCGACCATCCCGCACGCGTGGATCATCCGGACGGCCACCCGGGCGACGTCCGGCGGGAGGCGATCCAGGTCGGCCTCGGCCCGGATAGTGGCGAACGACCGGCGGTAGATCTCAGCCACGTCCCGGATGTACCCGGTCATGCCCGCCCTCCCTGCCTGCCCGCTGACGTGTCCGGAGGCCGAGCTGCGGGCGGTGACGACCACGGTCGACGCGATCCTACGGGGTGGGGTGATCGCGGTTCGCCAGGCGTGGCTACGGTGGCTGGGATACGCGGCGGGTGCGGCGTGGTGATCGAACGGAGAGGCGGGCGGCTTGTCTTCCCAGAACAGGCGGACGGCGCAGGAGCGGGCCCGGAAGCTCGCGGCCGACCAGCGGCGGGCCCGGGAACAGCGGCGGCGGATGGTGATCGCCGGTGCCGCGGTGGCCGTGGTACTGGTGGCAATCGGCACGCTGATCGTGGTCCGGGTCGCCGGCCACCATACGGCCACGCCGCCCGCGGCGGTGTCCAGCAAGGCGCCCGACCAGGTCACCACGGCGCTGACGGACGTACCGGCGACGGTGCTGGACACGGTGGGCACGGGAACGGTGGCCACCCTGCCGAAGGTCGTCACCGGTGAGGCCGTTCGCACCGACAACGGTAAACCCCTGATCCTGTACGTCGGCGCGGAATACTGCCCGTTCTGCGCGGCGCAGCGCTGGGCGGCGGTGGTCGCGCTGTCGCGGTTCGGCACGTTCACCGGCCTGGGCGTGACGCATTCGGCGACGGCCGATGTGTATCCCAACACCGCCACGGTTACCTTCCACGGTGCGACGTACACCAGCGACTACCTGACGTTCCAGGGCGTGGAGACGGCCACCAACCAGCCCGCGGGCAACAGCTACGGGCAGCTCGACGCGCCGACCGCGGCCCAGCGCGACCTGCTGACGAAATTCGACGCCCCACCGTACGTGTCCGCCGACGCGGCCGGTTCGATCCCGTTCGTCGACTTCGCCAACCAGGCGGTGATATCGGGGGCGTCGTACAGCCCGCAGCTGCTGGCCGGCAAGACGGCGGCCCAGATCGCCGCCGTGCTGTCGGATCCGACCAGTCCGATCACGAAGGCGATCGCGGGTACCGCGAACGCGTTCACTACCGTGCTGTGCCACCTGACGAAGGAGCAGCCGCCGACGGTGTGCACCGGTGCCGCCGCGACCGGGTACCAGGGCAAGCTCTATGGTCCGGGCTGACCCCGCCGCGGGGACCGGGCGTACCGTGCCGCGCTGGTTGCCGCCGACCACGACGGCGTTGGCCGTTGCCGGCCTCGGGGTAGCCGGCTACCTCACCGTCGAGCACTACACCGCCGCCGCGACGCTGGCGTGCCCCGAGACCGGCGTGATCAACTGTCAGAAGGTCACCACCAGCGCCCAGTCCGCGGTGCTGGGTATCCCGGTCGCGGTACTCGGCCTGGTCTTCTTCGCGGTGATGGTGCCGCTGTGCCTCCCGCTGGCTTGGCGCCTGGGCCGCCCGGCCGTCCGGTGGGGGCGGGCCCTGTTCGCGTGGGCGGGCGTCGGATTCGTGTTCTACCTGCTCTACGCCGAACTCTTCGTGCTCGACGCGATCTGCCTGTGGTGTACCGCCGTGCACGCCATCACGGTGGTGCTGTTCGCCGTCATCATGTTCGGCACGACCATGGTCGACCCGGTCGACCCGGTCGATCGGGGTTGATCCGGCCGGTGCGGGCCGGTGAGCCCGGTGGCGGGAACATGATCGTGGACGGACGGGCACACGGCTGGCTGATCGGCGACCGCCGGTTCTGCGTTGGCAGGTCAGCTCCGCACGGACGGTCGAGCGGTACGCCCGGCACGCGGTCCCGTACGTCGACCGTGCGGAACGGACGGTCAGGAGCCGGAGCCCGGCTCGGCCATCCTGCGGTGTGCTTCGGCCTTGACGGTGTCCGGAATGATCTTACCGGCGATCACCTGCGCCTTGTTCTTCAACGAACCGGCGACGACGTGGTCGTCGCCGGTCATCAGCGCCTCGAATCCCTGACGGGCGACCACGGCAGGGTCGTCCTTGTCGCCGGCGCCCACCTTCGTGTCCTGCATGTCCGCCTCCTCGAAGAAGTCGGTGTCAGTCGGGCCGGGCATGAGGGAGGTCACCGTGACGCCGGTGTCCTTGAGTTCATTGCGGACAGCCTGCGCGAACGACTGGACAAAGGATTTCGAGGCGTTGTAGACCGCCTGGAACGAACCGGGCATGGTCGAGGCGACCGACGACGTGAATAGCACCCGGCCCGCCCCACGCCGGACCATGTCGGGCAGGACCCGCTTGGCCAGGTGCACGGTGGAGGTGACATTCAGGTCGATGATGGCCAGCTCGTCCCGGAGGTCGGTGTCGCGGGTGAAGTCACCGCCGGCGCCTCGGCCGGCGTTGATCGCCACGGCGTCAACGGGGCGGCCGGTGGCGGTGATGGCGTTGTAGAGCTGCTCCACTCCGTCATAGGTGGTTAGGTCGGCCTGTACCGGCTCGATGGACGGCCCATCGTCGCGGCGCAGTCCGTCGGCCGCCTCGACGATCCCGGTGGTGTCCGAGGCGATGATCAGGTCGTATCCGTGGTCGGCGAACTGGCGGGCCAGCTCGAACCCGATACCGCTGGAGGCGCCGGTCACGACGGCGAGAGGCCGGGTCGATGCCGCAGTGGTCATGGTGATTTCCCTTTCGGTTGGAGGTCGGTCGCGGTGTCGGGCCGGCCGACGGTCGTGTGCGGCGTGGTCAGGGTTTGAGCAGGACCTTGACGGTGCCGTCCTTCTTCTGCTGGAAGTTCTGGTACGCGAGCGGCGCGTCGGCAAGTGGTACGCGGTGGGTGGCGAAGGTCTCGACGCCGAGCGGGTCGTCGTCACCCGTCAACGCGGGCAGGATGGCGTCGACCCAGGTACGGACGTTGGCCTGGCCCATCCGGAGCTGGATCTGCTTGTCGAACAGCACCATCATCGGTATCGGGTCCGCGGTGCCGCCGTACACGCCGGACAGCGAGATGGTGCCGCCGCGGCGCACCACGTCGATGGCCAGGTGCAGGGCGGCGAGGCGGTCCACGCCCGCCTTGTCGATCAGTTTTTCGGCGACGGCGTCCGGCAGCAGGCCGGCGACCTGCTGGGCCAGCTTGCCGCCCGGGGAGCCGTGCGCCTCCATGCCGACCGCGTCGATGACCGCGTCCGGTCCCCGGCCACCGGTCAGGTCGCGGATCGCCCCGGCAACATCCTCGTGCTGGGTGAGATCGATCGCCTCCACCCCGTTGCTCCGTGCCCGCGCCAGCCGGTCTGCCACCAGGTCCACTCCGATCACCTGTCCCGCACCGCGGTAGCGGGCCACCCTGGTCGCCATGTCGCCGATCGGTCCCAGACCCAGGACCGCCACTGACCCGCCGGGCGGGACGGCCGCGTACTCCACCGCCTGCCAGGCTGTGGGCAGCACGTCGGAGAGGTACACGTAACGGTCGTCGGAGACCCCGTCGGGCACCGGGATCGGCCCGAAATGTGCCTGCGGTACCCGCAGATACTCGGCCTGACCGCCGGGCACCGAACCGTAGAGCTTGGTGTAACCGAACAGCGCCGCGCCTTTGCCTTCGGCCCGGACCTGGGTGGTCTCGCACTGCGTCGGCAAGCCGCGGGTACACAGGTAACAATGGCCACACGCGATGTTGAACGGAATCACCACCCGGTCCCCGGCCCGCAGGTGGGTGACCGCCGACCCGACCTCCTCGACCACACCCATCGGCTCGTGGCCCAGGATGTC
>JAVHWE010000432.1:0-5936 GCA_032160285.1 Micromonosporaceae bacterium
CGCCGACCGCGAAGCCGAGCCCGAAGCGGACGGGTATGCCGAGGATGAGGTCGGTGCCCTCGACCTGGACCCGCAAAGCTTTGCGACACGTCGCTTCGGACAGGAAGCGCCGGCCCCGGGCGACACCGCCATTGGCGAGGATGGTGTGGACTCCGGCGACGGAGCGCGCGTTGCCGGTGCCGCCGACGGCGGGTATCTCGGCGGCGCGCCACGCCCGCGAGTTGACCACCGACGTGTCGAGTCGCGGATTGTGCGCCGCGTTGTCCTGCAGTTCTGTCACATCGTCGGAGAAGGGCTCCCGCTCGGGCGCGACCAGCTCGGCGACCCGGGGCTCCTCCGACAATGGCAGTCCGATGTGGAAGTCGGCGCCGAGCGGCTCGGCGATCTCCTCGCGGAACACCGTGCCGAGCGACCGGCCGGTGATCCGCCGCACGACCTCACCGATCAGGAACCCCTGGGTGGCCGCGTGGTAGCCGGAAGCGGTACCGGGTTTCCAGAACGGCGCCTGGGCCGCCAGCGACGCGGTCGCCTTCTCCCAGTCGTAGAGGTCCTCGGGTCGCAGCGGCTCGCGCCAGCCGGATAGCCCGGCAGAGTGGCTCATCACCTGCGCGACCGTGATTTCGTCCTTGCCGTTGGCCGCGAACTGCGGCCAGTAGCGGGCCACCGGCGCGTCGAAGTCGAGCTGGCCGCGGTCGGCGATCAGCAGTGCGGTCAGCGCCGCGATGGTCTTGGTGGTCGAATAGACGTTGACGATCGTGTCCCGTTCCCAGATCCGGGTGCGCGCCGCGTCGGCGTACCCGCCCACGAGGTCGGCGACCGTCTCACCGTCGACGGTGGCGCAGAAGCACGCGCCCACCTCGGTGCCGTCGGCGAAGTTCTTCTCGAACGCGGCGCGAACGCCCGCCATGTCCCCACGGGCAAATCCCCGCACGTCCTCGCCAGCCATCGCCATCCCCCGGAAGATCGGACGAGCCGTAGTCTCCGCTGTGGCACCCGTACCGGACAACGCATTTATCGGCGGGGGGTGCACCTCGACCGCAAGGCTGACTTACGTCCGCAATTCACTGCGGTCAGGCGCCGACGTGGATACCCGGGCGGCGGCGCGGGTCCGGTTCCTGTTCTCGGATGATCTCGCGGGTCACCGGTGCGGTGTCGCCACGGCCAAGCAGAAAGTAGCGGACCATGTGCACGAAAGGGCTACCCTCCGCCCAGGCGAAGTAGCAGTGCGGGCGGACACCGGTGCAGTCCCGCAGCGTGAGCAGGATCGCGGCGATCGCGTTCGGCGCGGCAGGGGCTTCGGCGCGCAGCACCCGGTAGCCGCCGACCTCGACGCCGCGCACGGTGAGAACGTCGCTGAAGTCCGACGGGTCGACCACGTCGATCTCCAGGAAGATGACGTCGGCCCCACCGGGAACGGGGTTGTCGCCGCGCTGCTCCCGCTCCTTGGCCGCATAGTCAGCCACGTCACCGCCATAACCGGGCCGGCGGCGCTTCGCGATCACATTGATCTGGCCGTCATGCGCGACGGTGTCGGTGATGAACCGGCGCGCGTTGGAGTCGAACTCTATGCGATCCGCCCGCAACTCGGTCGTGCGCGACACTCGGGAGATCAGCGATACGACGATGATCCCGGCGATGAACAGCCCGGAGATGGCGATGCCGTCCGGCTTGTCGAGGATGTTCTCCACCAGGGCGTACAGCAGGATGGCCGTGAGGAGACCGAACCCGGTCGCCGCCGCACGCGTGCGCCGACGGAACGTCGAGACGGTGACGGCGAACGCGGCGGAGACCATCATGGCGAGGATGCCCGTGGCGTACGCACCGGCCTGGCCGTTGACGTCGGCACCGAATGCGATCGTGATGACGACACTGATCGCGGTGTAGACGCACACCACGGGTCGCACGGCGCGGCCCCATTCCGGGGCCATGCCGTAACCGGGCAGGTAGCGGGGCACGATGTTGATCAGGCCGGCCATCGCGGACGCGCCCGCGAACCAGAGGATCAGCACGGTGCTGACGTCGTAGACGGTGCCGAACGCCTCACCCAGCTGGTCGTGGGCGAGCCAGGCCAGCGCGCGGCCGTTGGCCTCGCCGCCCTCGGCGAACTCGGCGGCCGGGATGAGCACGGTGGTGACGAAGCTGCTGGCCAGCAGGTAGACACTCATGATGACCGCGGCCGTGGTGAGCAGCTTGCGGGTGTTGCGGATGCGGTTATGCAGCCGCTGCTGGACGTCGGCGCCGTCGGCCGCGACCAGCGGCATCATGCTGACCCCGGTCTCGAAGCCCGACAGTCCCAGAACCAGCAGCGGAAAGGCGAGGATCGCGGGTACGAGAAGGCCGCTGAAGCCGCCTCCGCGCGCGGTCAGCGCGCTGGTCCAGGCGGCGAGCGCTCCCGGCCTGCTGACGGCCTCCACCAGCCCGACCACGATGACCACCGCGTTCAGCACGAGAAAGGCCGCCACCAAGGGAATCGCGACGCTGACCGCCTCGCTGAATCCCAGCAGGAACACCAAGCCGAGAATCAGCAACAGGACGACGGTCACGGCCACGGCGTGGCCGTCGAGAAAGCCGGGGGCGTGCGGATTCTGCAGCACGTGCAGGCTGGCGTCCGCCGCGGACAGGGTGATCGTGATGATCCATGAGGTCGCGACGAAACCGAGCAGGATGAGCACGAAGACCTTCCCGCGCCAGAACGGCAGCAGCTCTTCGAGCATCGCCACCGACCCGGCGCCGTGCGGGCTTTCCTTGGCGACCCGCCGGTACATCGGCAGCATGCCGAACAGGGTCAGCACCACGATCAGCAGGGTGGCCAGCGGCGATACCGCCCCCGCGGCCACCGCGGCAATGGCCGGCACGTACGCCAGGCTGGAGAAGTAATCGACGCCGGTGAGGCACATCACCTTCCACCACGCGTGCTGCTCCGCGTGCGCCTCCCCGGCCGCCGGACCGACCGGCTGCACCTGGTGCCTGAGCAGCCACCGCGCCAGCCCGCTGGCCGGCTGCCGCCGTACGGACGGAGTGTCCACCACCGCCGGCACCACATACTCCTCGACCGCCACAGCATCATCATCCCTGGTGTTCAAAAGCCGGCTGGCCCGCCCTTCGGCGCCACGCCGTACCGCCACGCGGGGTGTCATGCCGCACGACGTTGCCTGAGCCGCATCCGGCCGACCCGACCGGGCGCGGGAGCCACGGGTGACGCCTCTGCAGGCAGGCTCAGCGAAAAATCGCAGTGGGCCTGAGGCCACCTGAACGCCGCTGGAGCACCCGACGCTCCAACTGCCCGAAGAGCGTCTCGGCCAACAATTCCGGTAGCGCGCCGTCGCCACCGCCCAGTCGGGCCTGGAGTCGAAGCAGAGCGGCCTGAATCCACGCGGTGTCGTCCCCGGTCTGATCGGTGATCAACGGGATTCCGTGACGCCAGAAGCCGATACATGCGGCGGCGGCGAGCAGCACCGCGTACCGCTCGCCGGCCTGGAAACCGGCGGCGCTGGCCGCCGGCCCGCGCTCGACCGGCGCGGCGGCCAGGCACTGCCTCCCCAGCATGCTCAGCTGATCGCCCATGTTGGTCATCAGCTCGAGCACACGCACCGGGGTACGGGCATCCGCCGTCGCGATGTCGGCCAGCAGTGACGAGGCCAGCAGGTCCCGTCTGCCGCCGAGCAGGGCCAGCCGGGTCAGGTCCAACGCGGGAAGATCCGCAGCCAGGTCGAACAGCGCCGCGGGCGCGGGATCGGCCCGCCAGGCGCGCTTGGCGAGAACGGGCAGCTCCGCGATGATGGTCAACAAGCAGGCCGTCGGTCCGGCATGGCCGACGCTCACCAGCGGCAGGTCCCGGTAGAACTTCTCGAAGACGGCGTAGGGGCCCTCGTTGATGTAGAAGGTGGAGCCGAACACGAGCGAAAGCGCCCGCATCGCCTCGTCCAACAGCTGCGGCACGAGATACTTGACCGCTGCGGCCAGTCCCGCCCCAGGGCGGGGATCCAGCTGCAGCGCCCGAGCTGCGGCCGTGGCCAGGCAATCGGCGGTCAACAGGTCGACGAAGGCCGCAGCCAGCGTCGCGCGGACCACAGGCAGGTCACTGACCGATTGCCCATACACCTGTCTGGCGACGGCGAAGCGATACGCCAGGTGCAGAGCGGTATCCAGGATGCCGAGCGCCATGGACGGCAGCGCGACCCGGGTGATCTGGAAAGCTCGCATGGCGGTTTCGGCTGCGGTTCCCGGTAGCCCGACCAGGGTCGCCGCGGGGGCCTGACAGCCGGTCACGTCGATGCCGCCGAGTTCACACGCTCGCATGCCGGTGGTGGCCCATCGCGGGAGGTAACCCGGGTGTGGTGAGAGCTCCTTCTTGTCGATCAGGAACAGTGACTGGCTGCGTCCACCGGTGTCCTCGCCGGTACGTGCCAGCAGGAGTACCGACTCGGCACGCTCGACATTGTTGATGACCTCCTTACGACCACGGAAAATGACCTGGCCGTCGGTGATGCGGGCGGTGCAGTCGTTGCGTAGCAGGTCGTTGCCGTGCGCGAGTTCGTGGAAGGCGACGGCGGTACGACGCCGCTGCAGCAGCTCGCCGCTGAGCCAGTCCTGCTGCGCGGCGGAGCCGGCGGTCCACACGTTCACCGCGGCCATCAGGGAGGTGACCCCGTATCCGAGACCGAGCGCGGCGTCACGACGGAAAACGGGCCGTAGGCGGCGCCCGAGCTCGTCAACGTCGCGCCAGCGCCCGCCCAGCGCCACGGGCACGAACTCGGCGTTGCAGTTCCACTCGTCGAGTAGGCGCTCGCCGGCGGCCGGCAGTCGCCGGGCGCTGTCCGCTGCAAGCACGGCACGGAAACCCACCGGGTTGTGGTCGTCGAAGGGGTCACCGAACAGCCGCTCGAGGTCTTCCTCGCCATTGCTGTTGCTCATCGGGTGCCTCGTTGCGTGGGCGAGGAGGTCAGCAGCGACAACGCGGCGGCGTATCGGTGCCCGTCGAGGACCGTTGCCAGGACGGTGTCGTCGTCGGTGAGAGAGCGCGGCGGCGGCTGTCCCAGCGCGGTCAGCACTCGACGAAGCACCGCACGCAGCCAGAGACCCTCACGCCACAGCGGCGCGGTGTCGTGGCGCTCGTGGTTGCCCAGCCACAGGCCGAGTGCCGCCGATCCCGCGAGATACCAGGTGAAGTTTTCAGCCGCCCGGAAGGCTGCCGCAGGAACGACTCGTGCGGGGCGGTGCCCGGCAAGCCCGGTCACGAAGCTGTCCTGGTGCTGCCGCAGCCGTTCGGCCAGGGCGGTGGCTTCTGCCAGTTCCGGCCGGTGCCGGCCGAGGCTCTGCAACCACCGGACCAGTTCGGGTAGTGCGGCGAAGACGCTACTGCCGGTGCGTGACAACAGGCTCAGCCGCTGAGGGTCGAATGCGGGCACGGGGCGGTGCAGGTCGAACAGTTCCGTGAGGGCGTCTGCGTCCGGCTTCCTACCTGCCCGGCGTGCGACCGTCGGTAGTTCGTTGACGATGGCGTGCAGGTTGACGTGGGTGTTGCCGTCGAAGATGCCGACGATGCGATGGTCGCGGGCGAGTTTCTCGAACTGGCCGCAGGCGTGTCCGTCGACGAGCAGAGCGCGCGCACCCAGAACCTGGCCCACGTTGCTGATCAGTCGGTCGGTGCGGGTCGGCGCAAGGTACTTGATCGCTGCTGAGGTGAGGCTCATCTCGCCGGTCAGGGTGTGAATGCTGCGCACGCCGACCAGGCTCAACGCTTGCACCAGCAGGTATTCGGCACACACGTCCGCCAGCACCGCCCGGGCCCGCGGCAGCTCCAGCAGGGATCGGCCGTAGAGGTGCCGATCGCCGGCGAAGTCGAGGCCGAGTTCCAGCGCGTGCGCGCCGGCGCCCAGCGAGAGTGATGAGCAGAGTGTCCGGGTCAGTAGCAGGCTCTTCAGCACCGTCTCCAG